>JACDDJ010000130.1 GCA_013817065.1 Acidobacteriota bacterium | reverse complement strand
CCTGAGGACGTACCTCGCGCGCGGCGGGAAGGTCTTCTTCCTTCTCGATCCGCAGACGAAGGCCGGCGTGCCCGACTTCCCGAACCTCGTCGCCCTCATCAAGGAATGGGGCATCGATCCCGGCACCAACATCGTTCTCGATGCGAGCGGTGTAGGACAGATGCTGGGAACGGGCCCCGAGGTTCCGATCGCGGCCAAGTACCCCCCGCATCCGATCACGGAGCGATTCAACGTGCTGACGGCCTACTCGTTGGCCCGGACCGTCACCGCCAACCAGGCGGGGGCGAACAATCGCTTTGCGCAGAACCTCGTCGAGACCGGCCCAAGCGCGTGGGGCGAAACCGACATCAAGGCGCTCATGTCGTCGGGCCAGGCCGCCCAGGACGACAATGACGTGAAGGGGCCGGTGTCGCTCGGAGCCGCAGTCTCGGCGCCGGTTACCACCCCCGCGGATCCGGCGGCCGCGCCGGATGCACCGGATGCGCCGAAGCCAGAATCACGCGTCGTCGTGATGGGTGATTCAGACTTCGCATCGAATCGGTGGCTGGGAATCTCCGGTAACCGCGACCTGTTTCTGAACAGCGTCAACTGGCTCGCACAGCAGGAGAATCTGATCTCGATTCGCGCCAAGGATCCCGAGGACCGTCGCATCACGCTATCGGCCGACCAGGACCGGCGGATCTTCTGGATCACGATATTCATCATCCCCGGCCTGATCCTGCTTATGGGCATCCAGGCCTGGTGGCGGAGGCGGTAGACGTCCATGCGCGGCCTCCGATCGTTCGCTGGTCTGCTCGTCATCGCTATCGCGCTCGGCGTGTATCTCTACTTCGTCGACTCCAAACGCACTCCGGGCGACGATGCGGAGAAGCGAAACAAGGTGTTCGCAGTCGAGGCGGACAGCATCGAAGAGGTCTCGGTCACGTCCGAGGCCGGGGAGCACACGACGCTCAAGAAGAACGGATCTGAGTGGCAGGTTGTCGCGCCCGCGGCCGCGCCAGCCGATGCTGCCGAGATCTCCGGCATCACCACGAACTTGTCGACGCTCGAGGTGCAACGGGTTGTCGAAGAGAACGCGGCAGAGCTCGAGATGTTCGGGCTGGCGAAGCCGCGCATCGAAGTCGCGTTCAAGAGCGGCGGCCAGGAGCAGCGGCTGCTGATCGGCACCAAGACACCGACCGGCTCTGATCTCTACGCGAAGACGGCGGCGCAGCCGAAGGTTTTCCTCATCGCGTCGTTTCTCGACTCCACGTTCAATCGAAGCTCTTTCGAACTGCGCGACAAGACCGCGTTGGCCTTCGAGCGAGAGAAGGCCGACGGACTCGAGATCATCGCCGGCGATCGAACGATCCGGTTCGGGAAGACAGCCGAAGGCTGGCAGGTGACACAACCGCTCATGAAACGCTCCGACACCGCGGCAATCGAGGGCCTCGTGTCGCGTATCCATGGCCTGCAGATGAAGAAGCTGGAGGTCGCCGAGACCACCGACGTGAAGACCTATGGTCTCGCCTCGCCGGCAGCGACAGTCCGCGTCGGCAGCGGTTCCGCACAATCGACGTTGCTTCTCGGCTCTGCCGCCGGCGAGGGCGAAGTGTATGCGAAGGACGCCTCGCGTCCGGCGGTGTTTACGGTGGAAGGAGCGTTGCTCGACGACCTGAAGAATGACGCCGGCCAGTACGTCCAGAAGGATCTTTTCGACGCCAGGGCGTTCAACACGGCCCGGATCGAAGTTGCGCGGGGTCCCGATACCCGGATCCTCGAGAAGACGAAGGCGCCGAACAAGGAAGGCAAGGACGAGGAGAAATGGCGGCAGACCGCGCCGGCAGCCAAGGATGTCGAGATGGCTACAGTCGACGCGCTCCTCTCGGCGCTCACCGGCGCGCGCGCCGAGTCGATCGTCTCAACGATGCCTTCAGGCGCGAAACCCGAGGCGACCGTGTCGCTTACCTTCGACGGGGGCAAACAGGAACGCGTGAGTTTCTACAGGGCCGGCGCCGAGGCGTTCGCGTCACGCGACGGCGTCATCGCAAAGATAGAACCCGCCGTCCTCGACAGCATCGTGAAGGCGCTCGACAATCCCTGACCCGGTGACAGCGCAGTACCGCCCACGCACCTCCCCGCGAGCGACTTGAACGGAGCCGTAGCGATGCCTTCCAGCACCAGGCGTGCAATCACCGGCTTGACCGCCGCCGTCGCGCTCACCTCGGCAGTGGCCTGCAGCGCGCATGCGGTGCCGCAGGCCGGTCCGGCGACGCCGACAAAGGCGTCACTCGCGGCAGTTCGCGACCTCCGGACCCAGCTCGAAACCGTGTTCAGCGGGCCGGCGATGGCCCACGCCACCTGGGGAGTCCACGTCCGCTCGCTCGATCACGGCGACACGTTGTTCGACCACAACGGCGGCAAGCTGATGATGCCGGCCTCGAACATGAAGATCCTGACGCTCGCGGCCACCGCCGAGCAACTTGGCTGGGATTACCAGTTCAAGACCTCCCTTGAGACCACCGCGCCCGTGGAGAACGGCGTTCTGCGTGGCGATCTGTTCGTCCGCGGCGGCGGTGATCCCACGCTCAGCACGCGCGGCAAACGCGAACAACTGGTCTTCGACGAGTGGACGGCAATGCTCAAGAGTGCCGGCATCACCATGATCGACGGCCGGATCATCGGCGACGACCAGGCCTTCGAAGATCAGGGTATTGGACCTGGCTGGTCGTGGGACTACCTCGAGGCCGGCTACGCGGCGCCGGTGGGCGCGCTCCAATACAACGACAACACTGCCGATCTCACGACAGCGCCAGGCACAACCGTCGGTTCGCCGGGCATCGTCCACCTTGCGCCCGGAGCGGGACTCACTGTCGTCAACCTCGTGCGAACTGGGGAAGGCGCCGAGAGCGGGGTCCGTGGTGCGGTCAACATCGAGCGACGTATCGATCGGCCCGAGGTGGTGATCAGCGGGATGATCCCGCTCGGTGCCCCAGCTGTGACACGCAGCATCGCGGTCCTCAACCCCACCCTCTTCTTCGCGCAAAGCCTCAAGAATGCGCTGATCGCCCGCGGCATCGTCGTGACCGGTGCGGCGGTCGACATCGGTGACGTCGCCCCCGAACTGGTGCCACAGGCCGGCGTCGATCGGCGCGTGCTCGTCGCCACGATGTCCCCGCCGCTGCGCGATGTGGCGTCCGTGCTGATGAAGGTTAGCCAGAACCAGTACGCGGAGACGTTCCTGAAGACTGTCGGCGCAGCACGAGGTGGGCTCGGCACCACCAGCGCCGGACGCCGCGCTGCCGCCGAGACCTTCCGGGCCTGGGGAATTCCGGACGATGGGTACGTGATGTCAGATGGATCAGGACTGTCGCGCTACAACTACGTTGCGCCATCGGCCATCACCGCCATCCTCGCTCGCCTGCACCAGGATCCACGCCACCGAGAGGCCTTCGCTGCCACTCTGCCGATTGCCGGCAAGGACGGCACGATCTCGACCCGGATGCGTCGCTCCCGCGCCGAGGGCAACGCCATCGCAAAGACCGGCTCCATCGCCAACGTCCGCGCCCTCTCCGGCTACGTAAAGACCCGCACCGGTGAAACCCTCGCGTTTTCCATCCTCGCCAACGACTTCGTCCTCCCGGCCGCGACCGTGAACTGGATCGCCGATCTGGCCGTGGAAATCCTCGCCAACTTCAGCCGCTGAAGAAACACAGAAGACACAGCGAAGCACAGGCCACTCAGCGAAACAAAGAAGAACACCGGGGCACCAATCGCGCAGCAAAGCCAAACCGATACGTCGCCCTCGATCCACCTGTGTGGTCTTTCTGGGAATCTTCTGTGTTTCTTCTGTGGCCTGTGGCCTGTGGCCTAGAATCAAAAGGTGACATCACGCCTCCCCGCCATACTCGTCCTTGCGGCACTCCTCGTCGCCGGCGCCGGGCTGTGGTATTACCAGTCGAGCCTGGTGGCTCCGCTGGCACCTGAGCCGCACGAGGTGGTGGACGGCGACTGGCTCGAACACCTCTACAGCCAGAACCCCAAGGTGGCCGGAGAAGCGGCTCGGCAGTTGACGGATATGGGTGCGTCCGCAGTGCCGAAGATCCAGGAAGTGCTGCGCGATCCGACCGAGGACGTGGCGAAGAAGAAGGCCGCTCTCAAAGCGAGCGGATTGCTGGGTCCGCTTGCCGAACCTGCTGTCGCGGATGTGGCGGAACACCTCACGGACCCTCAGTTCACCGAGGAGGCAGCGGTCGCGCTCAGCTTCATGGGACGCAATGCATTTGCGCCCTTACGCAAGGCCGTGTCGAGTACCGATCCCGTGGTGCGGCGCGAGGCGCTGCGCTCGATCGGTAAGTTGAAGGAACGCGCGCCGCTCGATACACGGGCCGTGGTTCCGCTGCTGCTCGAGGGTCTGCTGGATGTAGACGCGTCCGTGCGGACAGTTGCGGCGACCTATCTCGGCATCATTCACGAGGAACCGATCACGGCAGTGCCGGCGCTCGTGGAGGCCCTGAAGGATGAGGACGCGGCGGTCCGCAGTGCCGCGGCAGCCGCCTTGGGATCCTTCTCGCCGGACGCGGCACAGTCGGCGGTGCCTGCGCTTCGCAAAGCCGCCGCTGACAGCAACGAGGACGTCGCTCGTGAAGCAGGCGTCGCCCTCGTCAAACTTCAGAGCAGCGAACGCAAGTAGTCCGCGATCTCAGCGGCGTCGCCTGACAATCCGCCGCCCTGGGCCAGCTCGGGCCGGCCCCCGCCCTTGCCGCCGAAACGGACGGCGAGCTGCTTCAGGACTGCGCCAGCGTCAGTCCCGCGATCCGCACTGCGCGCCACAACGACGGCGTAGGGAGCGGGACCGCCGAGCAGGCCGGCGGCGTACCCAGGTCGCGCCGCAATCGCCGACGCAATGTTCTTCAAGGCCGTCTGGTCCCAGCCATCGAGTGACGCGACGACGACGCCGTCCTGAGCGGAGGCCGCTAGACGGTCCGCTTCATGCCCCGCGAGCCTGGACTGCAGATCCTTGATCTGGCGTTTGGCGTCCTTCGCGTCCGCCTGGAGCCTCTCGATGCCGGAGGGCAGCTCGTCCTGCATGGTGGAGAGCAGCCGGGCGCTCTCGGCCACGACGTCGCGGAGGCGCCGGTGCGTGCTGAGCGCACGCCCGCCGCAGACAAACCCGACGCGCATTCCGCCCTTGAATCGCTCCCAACCTGTGACGGCGATGATCCCGATCGCGCCGGTTCGGGCCACGTGGGTTCCGCCGCAGGCAGAGAGATCGTAGCCATCGACATCAATCAGGCGCAGCGTGCCCTCTCGGGCGGGCGCCTTGCGAAGCGGCAGCGCGGCAGCTTCCGCAGCATCTACGAACCGAATGTGGACCGGCCGATCCTCCCACACCGCCCGGTTCGCGTCGTCCTCGGCGCGCGCAATCTCCGCAGGGGTCAGCTCGCGGGCGAGGTCGATGGTCGCGTAGTCGGCGCCGAGGTGAAAACTTTCGGTGCGCGCCTTCAGCAGCGTGTCGAAGGCGGCAGAGAGCACGTGCTGCCCGGTGTGCTGCTGCATGTGGTCGAACCTGCGCGTCCAGTCGACACGTCCAGGAACCTTGTCACCAGTCGTGACGACCCCCTCGACGAAGTGGAGGACGTCACCGTTTTCCTCGTCGACGACGTCAATCACGCGAGCGTTCCCGAGAGTCCCGAGATCGTGTGGTTGACCACCGGACGTTGGATAGAAAGCCGTTCGGTCGAGGCGGACCGCCTGTCGGCCGTCCACAGTCTCGACCCCGGTAACGGTCGCGTCGAACTCTCCCAGCGATGGCTCCGTGTAGTAGATGCGCTCGGTCATGTGGTTACAGGATCCTTGAAGCCTGCCTCGGCGAACCCCTTCGCGCGCAGGCGGCAGCTGTCACAGTGCCCGCACGCGCGTCCATCTGCCGCGGGGGCATAACAACTGTGGGTGAGTCCGTAGTCGAGGCCGAGTTCCATGCCGAGCCGGATGATGTCGGCCTTGGAGAGGTGAAGGAGCGGTGCAAGCACTCGGAAGGGACGTCCTTCGACGCCGGCACGAGTTGCGAGTGATGCGAGGCGCGCAAACGCGTCGAGATACTCGGGCCGGCAATCCGGATAACCAGAGTAGTCGAGCGCATTGACACCGATCACGATCGCGTCGCTGCCGGTGACCTCCGCCCACGCGAGGGCAAGCGAAAGAAAGATTGTGTTGCGCGCGGGAACATACGTGGACGGGATCTCGCCGGCACTCCGGCCAGCGTTCGACTCGAGTTCCGCACGATCCTTCGGGACGGCGCCGACACCGACGAGCGAGGACCCGCCGAAGGCCGCCAGGTTCACATCGAGTTCGATATGCCGGGACACGCCGAGCGCGCTGGCAACAGCCCGCGACGACTCCAGTTCGCGCACATGCGTCTGGCCGTAGCTCACGGTCAGCGCAAACAGCTCGTAACCATCACGCCGTGCGGCGGCTGCCGCCGTGTATGAGTCCAGCCCGCCACTGAGCAGCACGACAGCCTTCATCGCACTTCCATGTGACTCGACCGCACTGTCATCGAGGTCGGCCGCACTTCAATCGTCAGGAGCCGCACCCTCATCGTCAGCTCCAGTCATACGCCGCGAGTCGCCGGGGCCCAGATGTACTTGTGCACCTGGAGCTGCAGGCGGACCTCGAGACGATCCTCGAGGATCCATTCAGCAAGCTGCCGCGCTTCGAGAACGCCATGCACCGGGGAAAAGTGCACCGCGGCCACACGACTGACCAGGTCGTAATGCGCCACGACGTCCCGGGCAAACTCGTAATCGGCGCGATCCTTGAGCACGAACTTCACTTCGTCGGTCGCAACCAGGCGATTCATGTTCGTCCAGTCATTCCGGTGCGACTCGCTGCTTCCGGGACACTTGACGTCCATGATTCGCAGCACACCGGCAGGAACCTGCTCGATGCTCAGGTGGCCACCGGTCTCAACCATGACGGTCAACTTCTCGTCGAGCAGCCGCTGCATGAGCGGGTAAACGTCCTTCTGGAGGAGCGGTTCGCCGCCGGTGATCTCGACAACCGGGCACCCGTACCCCTTCACCTGCCCCACGACATCGTCTATCGAGACCTTGTGTCCCTCGGTGAAGGCGTATGGAGTGTCACACCACGAACAGCGAAGATCACACGCGGTCAGGCGGACGAAGACGCACGGACGCCCGGCGTGGGTCGACTCACCCTGGATCGAATGAAAAATCTCGTTGATCGTCAGCACGGCGCCACTTCAATTGTACGGCAGCCCCCGCACGCGGCAGAGATGGAGATGCGCGGCCACGGTTGACGGTAAAATCGCGCGTATGTCGAAGCCCACCTTCTTCTGGAAACCGACTTGAACAACGTGCCGCAACGCCAGAAGTTTTCTGGAGCAGCAGGGTGTGGACGTCGAAGAGCGTGACATCAACAAAAATCCGCCAGATCGCACGTTCCTCGAGCGGCACGTGGACGAGGAGAACTTTCTCGACTTCGTCAGCAAGCGCAGCCCGGTATTCAAAGCGCGCCCCTTGCCCAGGTCTAAAGAGGAAGCGATCGACCTGATGGTCGAGCAGCCAAATCTGATCAGGCGGCCTGTGCTCGTCCGCGGTTCAAAGGCAGTCTTCGGCTTTGACAAAGAACGCTACCGATAGGATCCGGATCGGCACGTCCGGATGGAGTTACCCCACGGGTGACGGCACCTGGAACGGCATCTTCTATCCGCGCGCCGGTCAGCGTCCACGTGACCGTGGCAAGTTCGACGAGCTTCGCTTCTACGCCGAGCACTTCGATACGGTGGAGGTCAACTCCACCTTCTACCGAATTCCTTCTGCCGCAACGGCAGCAAGCTGGGCGAAGCGGACGCCTCCGAACTTCGAGTTCGCGTTGAAGCTGTTTCAGAAGTTCACGCATCCCGAGATGTTCCATAAGGCGACCGGCGCCGATCCGCTGGATCTCGGGCAAAAGGACGTCGACGAGTTCCGCGCCGCTATCGATCCGCTCGCGTCAGCCGGGAAGCTGGGAGCACTGCTGGCGCAGTTCCCCGCCAGCTTCAAGAACGAGCCGAACAATCGCGGCTACGTCGAGTGGCTCCTCGAGCAGTTCCGTGAATACGCGGTCGCGGTGGAGCTCCGGCATAAGAGCTGGAGCGACGGACCCGAGGACACGATGAGATTGCTGTCGGAGTTCGGGGCGGCGTGGACACAGATCGACGAACCGAAGTTCAAGCTTTCGATCCGGCAGAACCTGCTGCCGAACGTGAAGACTTTCTACTACCTGCGGCTGCATGGCCGCAATGCGGCGCAGTGGTGGTCGCACGAGAAGTCGGAGGACCGCTACAACTACTTATACTCGGCCGCCGAGCTCGAGCCGTTTGCGGATGCCGTGAAGGAAGCGACGCGGCGCGAGGTCAAGAAGGCGTATCTCTACGCCAACAATCATTTCTCGGCCAAGTCAGTGGCGAACGCCGCCATCCTGAAGCACCAGCTCGGACAGGATGTGCCGGGCCAATACCCGGAGGAGATGATCGAGCGCTACCCTGACCTCAAAGGAATCATCAAGATCCTGCCGGTGAAGCAGCCCTGAAGGGCTGCGCGACACCGCTACACCGCACACCGCGCTGGCGGCCCTATTCCTTCACTGAAGCTTTCTTGAGGATGTCACCGCGTTCGATGCGGTCGGCTGCCGCCATTCCGCTGATTACCCTGCCCCACACGGTGTACTTCACATCGAGTTCCGGCGCATTGCGGAGAGTGATGTAGAACTGACTGTCCGCCGCACGCGGATCCGTGCCCGCATAGGCCATCGCCACGGCACCACGCAGGTGACGCCTCTTTTTTGTGATCTCCGAGACGCCGATCGGCTTTCCGAACCCGGATCGTCCCCACCACTCCTGCAACTGCATGTTGCGGGTCTGGGGATCACCGACCTGGACGACGAACTTCGGCTCGGCGCGGTGAAACCGCTGCCCGTTGTAAAAATTCTTCTTCACCAGCTCGATGACGCGCGCGACCGTTTTCGGCGCTTCCTCCGGGTAGGTTTCGACTTCGATCGTGCCCTTCGCCGTCTCGAGGACGACAATCGGGCCAGCGCCCGGCGAGGTCTGATCCATCGTCGACGCTCCGCCGGAGGCAGTCAACATTACGCCCAGGGCGCACACATAAAGCACCGCGCAGGCACCACGCAGTCCGGTCATTTGCTGTTCCCTATCTTGAAGACGCCGAGTTTCGGGCACAGATCCACGAGGACGCACTGGCCGCAGAGTGGATACACGGGACGGCAGACATTCTGCCCCCACGTGACCATGTAAAGGTTTATCACGGGCCACCACTTCTTCTGAGCCACGGCATACAGAGCATGCTCAGTCTCCTCGGGTGTGCGGGTAGATATCCAGCCGAGACGATTCGAGATCCGGTGGACATGCGTA
>JACDDJ010000729.1 GCA_013817065.1 Acidobacteriota bacterium | reverse complement strand
GAACTCCGCCCCGACAAAAGCCAGAAAACGCCGGTGAGGACCGCGATCAACGCGACGCTTCCACCAAGCAGCCAATGTCGTCGGTTCCCTTGTAGCGCACGGCCCTTCCCGGCACCCTCCGATGCATACTGCCCGGGCGCCGCGGCCGTGCTGCTGTCGCGTTGCAGCCGGCGGAGGTCGGAGCGAATCTCGGCTGCGGTCTGATAGCGCAGCTCGCGCTCCTTCTCCAGGGCCTTGGCAATGATTCGTTCGAGTTCAGGCGGGACGTCGGGGTTCAGTCGTACGGGCGCTGGCGGCGCCTTCTGCAGGACCGCTTCGAAAATTGCCGCACTCGTCTTGCCCTGAAACGCCGCCTGGCCTGTCGCCATCTCGTACAGCACGGCGCCAAACGCGAACAGATCCGTCCGGGCATCGATCACGTCGCCCCGCGCCTGCTCCGGCGACATGTACGGCAAAGTGCCGACGGTGATGCCAAGCGCCGTCAGGTCGCCGTCGGCGGAGATGGTGGCAGACGATGACTCGGCACCGCGAGGCCGGACCGCCTTCGCCAGCCCGAAATCCAGCACCTTGGCGTGCCCGCGATCGGTGACCCACACATTTGCCGGCTTGATATCGCGGTGAACGACGTTGCGTGCGTGCGCGGCATCCAGCGCGTCGGCCAATTCCACGCCGAGCTCGGTCAGCCGCGGCATCGGCAGGGGTCCGTCGGCCAGGACGCGATTGAGCGGCGCTCCTTCGAGCAGCTCCAGCACGATGTACTGCTCCCCGTCGTGCTCGCCGAAGTCGTGAATGGTGCAGATGTTCGGATGGTTCAGTGCTGACGCCGCGTGCGCCTCGCGGCGGAAGCGCTCAACGGCAGCCGCATCGCCGGCTGTTTCACGCGGCAGGAACTTGATCGCGACGAGACGCCCCAGGCGCGTGTCTTCGGCTTTATAGACGACACCCATCCCGCCCGCACCGAGGTGCTCCAGGATCCGATACTGAGATACGGAGGTGCCGATCACGGGGACATGATCGCACAGGGGCGGTCAGCGGATCGCCCGGAGCGGTCGAACTGGCGGACCTAGCGGATAACGAAGCCGAGCCCGAGCTTCGCCGCACGGGCGTTGACATCGGCCACATCCTTCGCGAGCAGCGCCTGCACGTTGCGCTCGATCGGCGCGAGCTCGTTTTCGAGCTCGGCGAGCACCTGCTGCATTCCCTGAGTAGGCGCGCCGTCGCCCTCGATCGCCCACATCTGCAGCGGTGACAGGCGGGAGTAGAGCCGCGAGCCGCCGCGCTCCGCGAGGATGTCGTAGGTGACCTCCGCTCTGGGGTTGTGCAGCTTGTCCTCCAGGCTGTCGATTCTCTTCACGAGGTCCTCTCCGGCCTTCAGGAGTTCGCCGATCGCGGGCTCGGCCTTCTTCGCGTCGAGAGCTTTCGCGCGCGCTGACAACTGTTCTTTGACCGATCGCATGCCGGTCACCAGCCCCGTGACCTTCGAGATGGCATCCCGGACACGAAGGCCGAAGGCGAGCTGCGCATCCAGGTCGGACTGCGGCACGGTGCCGCGCGGGTCGGGCAACACCTTCAGCGGTGACGTGTAGGTCTTGCCTTCGACGGTCAACCGCACCGTATAGGTGCCGGGCACGGCGCGCGGTCCCCGGACCGGATCGCCGGTATCGATCTTCGCCCCGCGGATCTTTGCCGCCCCCTCCCATGCCAGATCCCAGTTGACCTGCTGCACCCCTTCAGCGTCCGGCAGCGCCGCCTTTTTCAGTCCCTCCGTATCGTCTTCGTCGTCGCTCTTGTCCGATTCCCGCGGCACGCTGCTCAGCGTCCTCACGATACGGTTCCCCCCATCGAGAATCTCGATCGTGACTCCACCCTTTGTCTTTTCCTTCAGGAAGTACGAGATGGACGCCCCTGCCGGAGGGTTGGGGTAATTGCCGTACTTCGAAGCCCAGTGCCCGTCTCCGCGCCGCCATCGCGTGGCATCCGGCACCGCGAAAAGCTGTGCGATGGACATGGTCATAACCTCTGCCGCCTTCCGCACGGGCTGCAGGTCATCGAGCACGTAGATCGATCGGCCGTGGGTGCCAACCACCAGGTCGTCGTCCTTCACCGCGAGGTCATGCACGGCGACCGTCGGCAGGTTCAGCTTCAAGGCACGCCATGTCGAGCCGTCGTCTGTCGAGAACATTACCCCGCGCTCGGTGCCGAGATAGAGTTGCCCGCGCCGGGCGGGATCTTCGCGCACGACGTGGAGGTACACGTCCGTTGGAAGGCTGGCATGAAGGGCCTTCCACGAGTTGCCATAGTCGGAGGTCTTGTAGACATACGGGCGGTTGTCGTTCAGCCGGTGATTGTCGAAGACGACGTAGGCCGTCGCCGCGTCGAACGTGGACGGTTCGATGACGCTGACCGTGCCAAGACGCGGCGCGCCCGCGATCCCCGCGGTGACGTCATTCCACGTCTTGCCGGCGTCGCGTGTCAGATGAACGCGGCCATCGTCGCTGCCCGCCCAGATCAGGCCCTTCTCCTTCGGCGATTCGGCAATGGCGAACACTGTCCCCCAGGTCTCGACTCCGGTGTTGTCGCCGGTGATCGGGCCGCCGGACCACTTCTGTTTCGATCGGTCGTTGCGCGTCAGATCCGGGCTGATGACGTCCCAGTGCTGGCCGCCGTCGGACGTGCGGAAGATCACCTGCGCA
>JACDDJ010000129.1 GCA_013817065.1 Acidobacteriota bacterium | reverse complement strand
CGAGGGTCCCGAGTTCGTCCCCGAAACCGAGGGCGTCCGCACCGTGCCGAGTGGCGCTGGCGAGGAGCTCACGCGCCGAAACGTCCGGTGCGAGCTCGCGCATCAGACGCAACTCCGCGAACACATTCAGATCCTCAACACTGGACAGGCTGTCAGTGCCGACCGCCACCCGCACGCCGGCCGCATAGAAGCGCGCCACTGGTGGCAGGCCGGCACCCGACCAGCGGTTGCTGCGCGGGCACGCCACGACCGTGGCCCCTGCGGCCGCCAGCTTCCGAAGCTCGGCATCGGTCAGGTGAACGCAATGGACGGCGAGCAGCTTCTCGTTGAGAAGACCCTGCGCCGCGATGTAGTCCACGGGGCCGACGCCTGGTGCCTGCCACGTGTCCGACCAGGCGCCAAGCTTGGTGAGCAACTCGCGCCAGGGTCCCGTTCCTTCGCGGAGGAACTCGATTTCTTCGGCGGACTCGCCGAGATGAATGCTGATCGGGTCACTACCAGCGACGTCGGCAATCGCGCGAAGCAGTGCGGGTGACACTGAGTATGGCGCGTGCGGAACAATCGACGCACGCATCCTGGAGTTACCCGGCAATGCGTCGATTTGGGCGCGCGCCGCCGCGACCACCGAGGCGGGGTCGATCACGTTGAAACCAAGCAACTCACGGAAGATCGCACCCGACATGCCCGAATGGCTCAGACCTTCGCAGGCTGCAAGCGTGTTGGTGATGTCGCCAACAAGGGCCGTCCCCGCATCTCGCGCTTCGCGGATCCCTTCGAGAATCGGTGCGGCAGGTTCGTGGCCAACCGTCCGCCGCAGCGCCATCAGGCTTTCAACCCACTGCGGCATCGTCTGCGCTGGCGCGACCTGGCCCCGCATCCACGACAGTTCGAGATGGGTATGGGCGTTGACGAGACCGGGCAGGATGACGCCGTCGAACTCGGTCACAGTTGCGGGCGGACGCCCGGACCCGACCTGCGTGATGCGTCCGTCCTCGACCGCTACCCACCCGTTGGCTATCGGCGCCTGCGCGATCGGCAGCACCCACCGCGCCGAGAAGATGTCGGGCATCACTCCGACAGTTCGGAGCGTCGGAGTCGCTTCTCTGCCGCGCTGCGGGTCGCGTAGTTGGACAGTTCCGCCGGACGGCTGGTGTCGCCGTCATGCCGCGCCACCGCGAGTTCGAGCATGCGCGGCACCTCGCGCTGACGGAAGATCGGCTCGCCGAGCACGTCGTAGTGCATGTTGCGGCGCTTCGCGGTGAAGCCCGCGTTCTCGATGTTGCGGACGATCTCGATCTCGTCCATGCAGAACGCCGCCCCGGCGGCGCGGACAACGTTCTCTTCGATCATGACGCTGCCCATGTCGTTGGCGCCGTAAGCGAGACTGAGCTGCCCCACCTTGCCGCCCTGCGTCACCCACGAGGCCTGCATGTTGTCGAAGTTATCGAGGACGATCCGGCCGATGGCGAGCGTCCTTAGATACTCCACGCCGGTCGCTTCGAATCCACCGAGCTCGGTGTGTTCGGGCTGGTAGCTCCAGGTGATGAAGGCGGTAAATCCCGCTTTCGCTGAAGCTACGGCGGGCAGGCCTCGAGACTCGTCCTGCAACTCGCGCAGCCGCAGCATGTGCTCGAGCCGCTCTTCCGGCGTCTCGACATGCCCATACATCATCGTCGCGGTGGTCCGCAGCCCGGCCCGATGCGCGTGACGCATGACGTCGAGCCACTCGTCGGCGGTGGCCTTGTTGTAGCAGTTGAGGATCTTGCGAACCCGGTCGACGAGGATCTCAGCTCCCCCGCCCGGGATGCTGTCGAGACCCACAGCCACGAGCCGCTCGATCACCTGGGCAATGGACAGCCGCGACATCCGAGTCAGGTGGATGACTTCCGGTGGTGACAGGGCGTGAAGCTTGAACTCCGGATATCGCGCCTTCACTCCGCGGAAGAGATCTTCGTACCACTCCAGCGGAAGGTCGGGATTGTGTCCGCCTTGCAAGAGGAGCTGTCCGCCACCGAGTGCGATCGTCTCGTCGATCTTGCGGTAGATCTCCTCGAAGCCGAGGACGTAACCGTCCTGCGAGCCAACCGGACGATAGAACGCGCAGAAGTTGCAGCGCGCCACACACACGTTGGTGTAGTTGACGTTGCGGTCGATGATGTAGGTGACGCTGCGGCCGGGATGCTTCCGCTCGCGAATGACATCGGCCAGTTCGCCCAGCAGGGCGGTCGGCGCATGGCTGTACAAGGCGAGCGCTTCGTGACGGTCAACGCGTCCGCCCTGTCTGACCTTCGCCGCGATCTCGTTGATGGCCTGCATCAATTACCTGGGTAGAAAAGTGGTTCGCGCGGGGCCTGGATCAGTCCGTGGCGCGCCGCGAGCTCGTAATACCTGCGGACGCCAGCAATCTCGCGGTCGCCCATCAGATACTGAATATTGTCCCTCAGATAGGTCTGCCCGAGCGCCGCCCGTTCAGGTCCCCCATACGCGACGGCGATCGCGTCCGAGTCAGCAACCCCGGCGTCACGCGCCTGTTCGAGCGCCTGCACAGCGGCGGGCGTCATGACACCGGGTCGCCCGGCCCAGAAGGCCCAGACGAATGGCAGCCCGGTCAGGTCGGTCCACTGCTCGCCGAGATCGATTTTCTCGACGCCCTTCGAAACTGGATCGAGAAACAGTGCCGGGTCACCGATGATCAGCGCCGCGTCCGCCGCTGCGAGCATCGCGTCCGCATCCGGCGGCATCGGCGTGAACTCCGGCGCGATGTCGAAACGCTCCCGGCAGAGGATGCGCAGCAGCGCATTGGACGTCCGTGAACTCGTATCTGCCGCAATCGTGCGAATCTGGCTGACGGGAACCTTCGTGAACAGCGCCACCGACGCGACGGTCCGCTCCGAGATGATCCCCATCCCGGGAACGATCCGGTACTCGGGGCCACGGCAGTATTCGATCGCCGGAATCATGCCGACGTCGATATCCCCGGCGTGGAGCAGCCCAGCGCACTGCGACGGCGGATCGTACCGAAGCGAGAAAAGGTCGGTGCGCCGTTCGAGCCCGTACGTCAGGGGACGTGCGTTCAAGTAGGCGACTGCGCCCAGGCGAATCGATGTCATCCCACGTTGAAGAGCGCGTCGCGTTCGACGGCTTCGAGGCCCGCCGCCTTGATGTTGCCCTTGATCTCCTCGAGCGGACTGCGACGCGTGCCGAGCACACCGGGATCGACGGCCGAGACGTTATCGATATCATCGGCGCCGACGGTCAATGCGACCTGGGCCAGCTTTGGACCATAGAGCTGCCAGTCCAACTGGATCGACGGGACATTTGCCACCACGACTCGCGCCAGCGCCACCATCTTCACGTCGTCGTACCCGGTGGTTGGTTTCGTGATCGAAATCGTGCGCGGCAGCGGCGCGAACGCGTTGAAGCCTCCGACGGTCGCCTGCAGGTCCGCTGCGCGCTCACAGATGGACATCCGCTCTTCGTCCGCGATGGTCTCGACCGACATGGTCGGCAGCCTGAGGCCGGCCGCGTGAATAGCACGAGCGGCGTCGGCCGGGTTGGTAACGGAGTCGATCTGCAGATGCGTTATGGCCGTGAGCCCTGCTGCTCGTAGTGCGGATGACACCTCGGATAACGATTCCGGCAAGCCCTGAAGATCGAACACGGAAAAGCCGGTCACTGGTATTCCGTCCGCCGCTGCGACCGTAGCTGTCACCGCCCGCACCGCAGACTCCAGCGATGCCGGAACGCCGACGATCCTGATCTCACCGGCGTGTGTACCCGCTGGGAGCGACGCGGGCGGCGCGTCAACGTGCACCTCAAAAACCCGGGCGAAGGTAGCCTTCGCGCCGTGCATCTCGCGGCACTTGTCGTCCCCTGCGACTCCGACGGCGATCAGATCCGGCGTGTCGAGGATCTGCTGTGGTGTCATGCCTTCCATCCCTTGCGGATCTTGTCCCACACCTCTTCAGCCTTCGCGGCCGCCTCAGGAGTCGTTGAGATCTTCTTCGGCCAGTTCCGCGTGAAACCCTCGGACGGCCACTTGCGCGTGGCGTCGATGCCCATCTTGCTGCCATAGGCCGGCATGTCACTCGCGTCTTCGAGATCGTCCACCGGACCGCGCGTGAACTGGATGTCGCGCTCCGGGTCGTAGTGCGTGCCGACGATCCACGCGACCTCGGCTTCGTTCTGCACGTCGACGTCCTTATCGACGACGATGACTGTCTTCGAGAACATCAACTGGCCGAGACCCCAGCAGGCGTTCATGATCTTGCGCGCATGACCGGGGTAGCGCTTGTCGATCGAGATGATGACGATGTTGTGGAAGATCCCGGCGGCCGGAAAACTCATGTCCACGATCTCGGGCAGGGTCTTCTTGATCAACGGCAGGAAGACGCGCTCACTTGCCTTGCCGAGATAGAAGTCTTCCATCGGCGGAATGCCGACGACTGTGGTGAGGTAGGTCGGACGCTTCCGGTGCGTGATGCAGGTGATGTGGAAGATCGGATAGTCGTCCGGGTGCGAGTAGAAACCGGTGTGGTCGCCGAACGGTCCCTCGCGCCGTCGTTCGCCGGGTTCCACATAGCCTTCGAGAATGATTTGCGCATTCGCGGGAACCTCGATGTCCTGTGTGATGCACTTCACGAGCTCGACGCGATCGCGGCGCAGAAAGCCGGCGAGCATCAACTCGTCCAGCCCCTCGGGCATCGGCGCAGTCGCGGAAAACGCGAGCGCGGGGTCCGGGCCGAGAGCCACCGCCACCGGCATCCGCTTGCCCATCTTCTCGGCGACGCGATAGTGCTGGGCGCCGCCCTTGTGCCGCTGCCAGTGCATCCCGGTGCTGCGGCCGTCGAACACCTGCATGCGGTAGGTGCCGACGTTGCGCATCCCGGTGACAGGGTCCTTTGTGAAGACCATGGGGAGCGTGATGTACCGCCCGCCGTCCTCAGGCCAGCACTTGAGGATCGGGATCTCGTCCAGCGTGCCGTTCTTGCGCACGACTTCCTGGCAGGGGCCGTCCTTGACGGTCTTGGGCAGGACGTCCTTCAGCCGGCTGACCATCGGCAGCATCTTCATCGCGTCGAAGATTCCGCTCGGCAGCTTCGGTGTCGTCAGCTCCTCGATCTGCTGGCCCAGGTCATCGAGCGACTCGACGCCAAGTGCCCTGCACATGCGTCGCATCGACCCGAACAGGTTGATCGCCACTGGCATGTCATAGCCGGTCGGGTTCTGGAACAGCAGCGCGGGCCCACCGCCTGCAGATTTGGAAACGCGGTCTGTGATGGCGGCAATCTCGAGATCCGGACTCACCGGATCGGTGATGCGCGCCAGCATGCGCTCTTTCTCCAGGACCGTGACGAATTCGTTGATGTCGTTGAACATGAGTATGTTGGCGGCTCTCTATAGGACGCTTTCCATCTTTTCGGCGATTCGCGTCGCGAGCTCGAGTGCGACGCGCCCGGCGTCCCCGTCCACCAGCGGAGGACGCTTGTCGCGGACTGCACCGATAAAATCAGCCAGTTCGAGGCGCAGCGGCTCATCCTTCGTCACCGGCAGCGGAACCCCCTCGATCGAGGGACGGGCGCCGTCCTTCCGCACGAGACGCCATCCTTCCACTTCCTGCGCCGCATAGTCGATCGAGATGTAAGAGTCGGGCTGAAAGAAGCGGATCTTGCGGACGCGATCGCGGCTGATGCGGCTCGCGGTCAGGTTCGCAATGCACCCGGATGCGAACCGCAGTCGGGCGTTCGCGATGTCGAACTTCGGTGTCAGCACCGGAACCCCGACGGCTTCCACCGAGACCACGTCTGAGCGGACCAGCGCCGCGATGACACTCAGATCGTGGATCATCAAGTCGAAGACCACATCGATATCGAGGCTGCGGTCTGGGAACACGCCGAGGCGATGGACTTCGATGAACTTCGGTGAGGTCACGAGCCGCATGACCGCCGCCACCGCAGGGTTGTAGCGCTCGGTCTGCCCGACCGCCAGGGTGGCGCCTGAAGCTCGCGCCGCCGCGATCATCGCGTCGGCCTCGTCCAGTGTGCGCGCCATCGGTTTCTCGACCAGCACTGCCGTGCCGCGCTCCAGGAACGGCATCGCGATCGCGTGATGCAATTCGGTCGGGGCGGCAATGCTCACGGCGTCCACCTGGCCCAGGAGCTCCCGATAATCCGTCAACGGCTTCGCGCCCGATGCCGCGGCGATTTCAGAAGCCCGATCCCGAACGGTATCGACAACCGCGTTCAGGGTCGCGCCTTCCAGGCCAGCGAGTATGCGCGCGTGGTGCCGTCCGAGATGCCCCACACCGATCACTGCCGTGCGCACTTCGTCAGCCACTCTGCTCGCTCCTCGGACGTCCGACAATCGTGATGCCGGCCTGGTCGGCAGCGGCGAACACCTGCTCGCCATCCATCACCAGCGTCCGACCCGCATCGATCGACAGCGCGGTCGCGCCCACCGCCTGCATGGCGCCGACGGTGGCGATCCCGATCACCGGGACATCGAAGCGCATGTCCTGCTTCGGTTTGGCAACCTTGACGATGCGCACGCCGGCGCCGGCGATGGAGCCAGCTCGCGCGATCACCTGGTCGGTGCCTTCCATCGCTTCAACCGCAACCACCGCCTTGTCCTTCACCGCGATCGCCTGCCCGATGTCCAGACCCGCAATCGCGTCCGCCATCCGGTAGCCGAAGGCAACATCGTCGAGTTCGGCGGCGTCTGGTGCACGACGCGTGAGGACCCCTTCGCGGGCCAGCAGGGGCCCGAGGAAGACGGTCGAGTCCAGCAACTCGATACCGTGGTCGCGCATGACATCGGCGACAGCGGAGATGAGCGCGTCGGTGTTTTTGGCCCTGAGCCGCGTGAGCACGGACAGCAGCGTCAAGTCAGGAACGATGCCGGAAAAAATCTTCGCGTGCTTCACCTGCCCGGCCATGACCGCCTGTGAGACCCCGTCGCCCTTGAGAATCTTGATACACTTCCCAAGGTGGCCGAGCGAAACCGAGTGAAAGCTCGCGTTCGCCTCCCGGGCCGCCTGCTCCAGTTCAGCGTACGCCTCTTCCTTCACGGCCACGACCGTGACGTCATGACCGAGGCTACGCGCGCCCTGGAGCGCAAGAAACGGGAATTTGCCGTTGCCGGCAACGATGCCAATGCGGGACATGAGCCAAAGACCGCCACGCGGCGTCTAAAAGGACGGCCAATTGTCGGGGCAATTCGAGTCTATCAGACGCCGGCCGCACCGCGGGCGGCGAGGAGAGGGAATGCTTAGAACGTTTTGTGCGAGCGTGCTGCTGATCGGCGCGCTGACGGCGGCCGGCTGCGACAACGACCCGGATACGCCCGACACGCCAACGGCACCGAACCCGGTCAGCGACACTTTCACCGGCACCATCAACGTCAACGGCGCCGCGACGCACACCTTCACGGTCGGTCCTGCGGGCGTCGTCACCGCCACGCTGACCACGGTCACGCCTGACGCAACCGTCCAGGTCGGGTTCGGTCTCGGCACCTGGAACGGCAGCAATTGCCAGCTGGTCCTGACGAAGGACGATGGGCTGCAGGGGAACGCGGTGACGGGTGTGAACAGCGGGCCAGGCACGCTCTGCGTGCGGATCTACGACGTCGGCAGGATGACGGAATCGCTCGGCTACACCATCACGGTGGTGCATCCGTAAGACGTGCGGCGTGCGATGTGCTGCGTGCCACGTGCTGTTCGACGTGCTACGTGCTATGTGCTACGTGCTACGTGCTACGTGCGAGTGATTCGCGCGTAGCCTTCCTGCCCTACTCTTCCCCGTCGTTATCCAATCTGCGGCTCGGCCGGCGCAGACCGACTCCGCGGCGCGATGATCGGATGAAGTTCACAACGTACTGAACTTCCGCACATTCGAGTGATGGGTCCTGCTCGATCTGGGCGACGGCGCGGCTTGTGTTCGAGTGCAGCAGGATGCGGTAGGCGCGGCGCAGCTTGGTGATTGAATCGGGCGCGAACTTGCGGCGCACCAGGCCGATGGTGTTCAGTCCGTAGATCCTGGCGCGGTTGCCGACGGTCTTGGCGTAGGGCAACGCATCCTTCGTGACCACCGAGTACCCGCCGATGAAGGCGTGCTGCCCGACCCGGCAGAACTGGTGCACGCCGGAGAAGGCACTGATGGTCGCGTAGTCCTCGACGGTCACGTGCCCGCCAAGAGTCGCACCGTTGCCGAAGATGGTGTGGTTGCCGACGTGGCAGTCGTGCGCCACGTGCGCGTAGGCCATGAACACGTTGTGGTCGCCCACTTCCGTCACGCCGCCGCCACCGCCGGTGCCGCGATGGATCGTAACGAATTCGCGGAACACGTTCCCGTCGCCGATGACCAGGCGTGTCGGTTCGCCGCTGAACTTGAGGTCCTGTGGAACAAGTCCAATCGAGGTGAGCGGGAAGATCTCGTTGTCGTCGCCGATCGTCGTGTAGCCGTCGATCACCGACGAAGCGCCGATCTTGCAGTTGCGACCGATACGGACGCTCTCGCCAATGACGGCGTGCGGACCGACGCGAGTACCGAGCCCGATCTGCGCCGCCGGGTGCACAACAGCGGTGGGATCGATGAGTGGGCGCGGCGGAACCCTGACCGCGCCGCCGACGAGCCCCATCACGAGCTCGGCTTCTGCGACCAGGGTGTCGTCGATGTAGGCCGCCGCCTGGGCCCGCGCGATCCGCGCCCGGCGGTCGCGAAGCGTGACTTCGAGCCGCAGACAATCGCCGGGAACAACTGACTTCCGGAACTTGGCGTTGTCGACGCCGCGAAGGAAGACGCGATCGCCGTGGCCGCCTTCGCTGTCATGCATCAGCAGCAGCGTCGCGAGCTGGGCGAAGCTCTCGATCATCAGCACGCCCGGCATCAGCGGCGTCCCGGGGAAGTGCCCCTGGAAAAACTCCTCGTTGACGGTGACGTTCTTCACCGCCACCATCCGCTTGCCGGGCTCATGCTCCGTCACCGCATCGACGAGCGGTGACGGATAGCGGTAGCAGAGACGCTCGAGCGTCTCAGGAATGTTGACCGCGGTGCCCGGCTGGGCGATACCAGTGGCCACTACTTCTTGGGCGCGGGCTTCGGCGCCGAGTCGAGGCGCTTGATGACTTCCGCGGTGATGTCGATCGCGGAGGTGCCCCAGACCACTGCCTCGACGCCAAGGACGGCGTGCAGTTCCTTCTCCATCGCGACCTGCTCGATGATCGGCGCGATGCGGCCCTGGAACTCGAGCTGCAGCGAGTTCTGCAGTTCCTGCAGCTCCTGCTGCGCGTCTTCCTGGAGCCCGGGCAGCTCGCGCTGCAGCTTCTGAAGCTCTTTCTCGGACTGCGCGCGCGCCGCCTCACTCATGACTGAGCCGCCCTGCTGCAGCTTGGTCTGGAGTGCCTGGGCCTGCTTGCCCTTCTCCGTCAGTTCTGCGGTCTTCTTGGTGTTGTAGGCC
>JACDDJ010000728.1 GCA_013817065.1 Acidobacteriota bacterium | reverse complement strand
CCCAACTTCGAGGGGTCCGGCCGGCAGAACTACACGGCCAGCCCGCTGGATGCAGAGCACCGCGACCAGTTCGACTTTCGGGTCGACCATCAGTTCTCGGCGAACGACAGGATGTTCGTCCGTTACCGCTTCATGGACCACGACGAACGGCGTGAGGGCCCGTTTCCTCTACCCTTGCTCGGCATCGGCAACAACACTCGCGCCCGCGATAACAACGTCGCCCACAGCGTCGCCGTCTCCGAGACCCACATTTTCGGTCCGAGGCTGGTCAACGAGGTCCGCTTCGGCGTGAGCCGCCTCGAGACCGACAAGCTGCCGCTCTCGGCGGCCGTCGGACACATGAACGACGAATTCGGCATCCGTGGGATCCCGCGGCACGAGAACGTGCCCGGCCTGCCGCAGATTCAGCTCGCCGGCGCGGTTGCATACGCGAACATCGGGGACGTCAGCTTTTCGCCGAATCTGAAACTCTCGCAGACGTTCCATCTGATGGACAACGTCACGTATCTGGCCGGCGAACATTCGCTGAAGGCCGGGGCCGACTACAGGTTCTTCCAGACCGACGTCTTCGGCAGCGCGCAGGCGCGCGGCCGGATCAACTTCAACGGGCGGTATACCGGCGTGAGCCTCGAACTGGGCTCCCCGGGTAGGCGCCACCTACAATCTGACCGACCGGACCGTCTTGCGCGCGGCCGCCGGCATCTCCTTTGGCGGGCCGGAGAGCGTCGGCGCGTCGAGCCGGCTGCTGGCAAGCCCGCCGTTCTTCGTCCGTGTGATCAGGCGAGGTACCGCAAGGCAGCCCGCGATAATGCTGCCGGAGGGATTCCCGGCCGATTGTCTCGGCGATGGTCAGGCCATCCCCCGCGACGCCAACGTCAACAGCTGGGCGGTCGACTTTCCCGTCACTCAGATCAACCAGTGGACGCTGAACGTGCAGCGCGAGCTGCCCGCGCGAATCGTCGCGTCAGTGGCGTACGTCGGGAACACCGGCGGGTTCCTCGCGCACGGCCGCGAGTTCAACGTCGCGGCATCGGCGATCCCGAGACCGAGCCGCAGCGCCGCCCCGTCCCGCACCTCGGCTCGATCGCTCTGCGCGCGCCCCGGGCGCATTCCAACCAACTATCACCCGCTGCCAAGATCGACAGGCGCTTTTCACGGGGCCTCGGCTTCCTCGTCTCGTATACGTGGGGGCACGCATTGGACAATGCGGGCGAGCCATTCGGGCAGGACACGGGGGTGGGAACGCCGTGGGACCTCGAGAACGATTACGCCAGCTTCGACATTCGGCACCGCTTCGTTTCGAGCGTCTTGTGGGAAGTGCCGGTCGGCCAAGACCGCCGATGGCTCGATCGCGGTGGTCTGGCCAATACGCTGCTCGGAGAATGGCAAGTGAACGCAACCGTGACGGCGCAGACCGGTCTGCCGTTCACCCCCGAGGTCAGCGATTCATACAGTCACCTCGGCACGCTCGGCGTGGTCTCCTGGCGGCCGGATCGGCTGCGGGACGGGAGCCTGCCCGACGATCAGCGGAGCGCCGAGCGATGGTTCGACGCCTCGGCGTTCGCGATTCCGTGCGATGGCGACGAGCGGCCCTGCCGTCAGGGCACCGCCGGCCGGAACATCCTGCGGGCGCCCGGGCAATCAATATCGATCTCTCGCTGATGAAGCACTTCCGCGTCGGCGGTCACCGGCTGCAATTCCGCGCGGAGGCGTTCAACCTGACGAACACGCCCTTTCTCGGCGAGTCGAACGCCGTGATCGACAGCCCGAATGTGGGACTGATTCGCTCGACGCGCGGCACGCCGCGACAGATGCAGTTCTCCCTCCGCTACAGCTTCTGAGCCGCGGGCGGCGTACTCGCGGTCCGCTATCATGGGCATCGGAGGGGTGGTGAGTGACTTGGGGGAAGACGATGATGAGATTCAGGGTCGCCGGGATCGCGATATTAGTGGCACTCGGGGCCACTTACGAAACGGCAGACGGCGACCGGCGCGCGACGCCGCAGCCGGCGGCGAGCAAACGGCCGAATGTCCTCCTGGCCATCGCCGACGACTGGTCCTTTCCCCACGCCAGCGCCTATGGCGATCGGACCGTCAGCACGCCAACCTTCGACCGCATCGCGCGCGAAGGCGTGCGGTTCACGCACGCGTTCGTGGCATCGCCGTCGTGTACGCCGTCCCGCGCGGCGCTTCTCACCGGCCAGGCGGTTCACCGGCTCGAAGAGGGCGGGAACCTGCACTCGTTCCTTTCGAAGTCGTACCCCGTCTATCCCGATCTCCTCGAGGACGCCGGCTACGTCGTTGGATTCACGCGAAAGGGCTGGGGGCCTGGACGGTTCGAGCCGGGCGGGCGCAGGAGAAATCCCGCAGGGCCGCGGTTCGACAGCTTCGACGAGTTCATGGAGCAGCGCCAGAAAGGAACCCCGTTCTGCTTCTGGTTCGGGAGTCAGGATCCCCATCGTCCTTATCAGCCGGGAACGGGCGCGCAGAGCGGCATGAAACCCGAACAGGTGGAGGTGCCGGGATTTCTGCCGGACACCCCCGAGGTGCGGCAGGACATCCTTGATTACTACTTCGAGGTCCAGCGGTTCGATCGCGAACTCGGAGCCATCGTCGAATCGCTGGAACGTGCCGGCGAACTCGACAACACGATCGTCATCGTTACGTCGGATAACGGTATGCCGTTCCCGCGCGCGAAGGC
>JACDDJ010000727.1 GCA_013817065.1 Acidobacteriota bacterium | reverse complement strand
ATGCACGGCCCGGCACGGTCGAACGGTTCAGCGATCTTCCGATCCACGCCTGGGTCGAGCGTGCCCCCGCGCCCGCCGTCGGATTCAGATACTCGATCATCTTCAGCCACGAGGACGGCGGTACGCCGACCGACCGATTGATGGCGACGTGGGGCCGGACGACAGACGTCGAGTTCGTCTACGGCACGGAACGCACGCCGGACGGCGTGCTGCACCAGGAGATCCAGGCGCGCAACCACGACATCCTGCCCTTCGCCGGCCAAAGGCTGGGGTCGCACCCGCTGCTCTGGGTGTCCACCGACAACAACATGGTCAGCGACACCGGTCCTCAGGATGCCGTCCGCTTCGGCCTGGCGCCCGAGTTCGTCGCGCTCGAGAACGTGGCGCGCGAGGTCGTAATGGACAAGAGCCCCTGGACCTACGCGCTGATGTCAGCGGAGCTGCGGCGCGACGGACGGATTGATCCGGACGGCAAGCCGGGCTCAGCGAGGATTCCTGATCCGAGACGGTTCGCGTATCTCGAAGCGTGCGGTGAGCTCGTCAACGCCACGCTTGCGTTCGACATCGGGGTCTCGAAAGCAGGGGGCCAGACGGAGTGGTTCGCCAGCGACCGCGGCGACTATCGCTTCCGCATCGGGCGCAGCGGCTGCTTCCGCGCCGCGGTGCCGCTTGCCGACGGCGTCACCGCCGAACAGATCACGGGCGTGCGCATGCGGGCCTACACGCGTCCGCGGCGAGACATCGAGCCGATCCTGCCGGCGGGCACCGGACGCGTAACACTGCGGCGCCTGAACGGCGTCTTCATGCTGGACGAACAGTACCGCCCCGGCGCGGTCCGCCTGCGGTGGGCGGGCCTTATCGAGGCACGTGGCGAGGCCGCGCCAGTGCCGGTACCAGCTCCACCGTCCTCAAACCGAACCCGCTGACATCGACGCGTGCGGCGCCGCCGGAATCCAGCGGCTCCTGCTTTTCCTCCAGCAAATTCAACGCCGACGCTTCCTGCACTCCGCCCTCCAGGCTCAAAGACACGCGTGATGCGGTGGATGACACGCTGAACACGCGCACCACGACCGAGTCCCGATCGTCGGCCTTTTTCAGTGCGCTCAAGACGACCCCCGGCCCGTCGGCCACGAGCGTCAGCATCTCGCCGGACGCAGGGAGCCCCTGGCCATCGGTGTCGGCCACGGCCATGCGAGGCGCCGCGACCACGGCGGACGCGCCGGCGTAGAGCTCCCCCGCCAGCGGCGCGGTTTCGAAGGGCTCGAACGCCAGCAGGAAGCTGTGCGTCCCCGGGCACTGGGCCCCTGGCGTCGCCAGGCCTGGACCGGCATGTCCGTGCGGGCGGGTGGCGAGATCGTCGCGCGACAGGTCTCCCACACAACGCAGCAGCGTCACGGCTATCCTGGCCGAGTCACCGAGCAGGACGTCGTACTCGGTGAGACCGTGCACATAGACGGCAGCACCACCGTCCTCCGTGCTGGCCACAAACGACGTCAGCGGCGCGGACGTGACCGGCACCTCGGTGCGGATGACGGCCGGTGGCTCGCGCCGGGTCGGGCGTGCAATCACGCCAAAGGCGGAATCCGAAAACGCCTCGGCCACGTCGGCCAACCCTGATGGGAACACCAGCTGCAGCCGATGGTCCTGTGCATGATTGTCGAGCTCGACGCGCCACTCGACCCGCGCGGACGCCGCATCGAGACTGATGCGGATGACCACCGGCATCGGCGCGAGCTCACCTGAACGCGCGGTGCGATCGGCCGAAGCGGCCTCAGGCAAGGGAAGAGTGCCGCGGATCGCAAGGGTGCCGCGAAGCGGGCCGCCATGCTCCACCGTGACAACCACGCCCCGGAGGTCGTGGCTCGTGACTTCGCGGTCCTGCCGCGGGGGTGAATAGTTGTATTCGTCTCCGACGTCGCCAACGTCCAGCAGCTCACCACAACGGGCGTAGCTCTTACCCGACCGTTTATCCACAACACTAGCCGTCCCATCGTCGGCCACCGTGACCCGAAGCCACTCGTTCTCGAGCGAACGGCCATCCGCGCGCACCGGCCCGGGCGCCGCGGCAGGCATGCCGCCGACTTCAAAGTCCAGCGAGGTGTAACCGCACGCAGGCAGATCGACGAGGGCCGCGAAGCGCACGCGCCGCGCATGCAGAGCCCACGGTGTCTCGTACCTGCTCTTCACCCAGCTGATGACGTCGGCGACATCGAGGATCTGCAGCGGCACGGTAGGGCCATCCGCCATGGACGCGGATGTCACGGTCGCCTCGCGGTCGAAAAGGACGACCGGTGCATCGAGTGCTTCCGCGTCCATATGCCGATGCGGTTCGGCGTTGCCAAACGGCAGGTCGATGAAACCTTCGACGACGGCCCGGTGCGCGTGGCCGGACGTGTTGAAGAAGACCGTCCGCACGGAGCCTTCACGCGCCCGGGGAATGCGCCGCGCGATCGCGGTCGCGGCACGCTCGGCCAGATCGTCGGCCACCTGTCCCGCCCGCGCGAACCGCGACATGTTCTCGACGTGCACCTCGTCGATGCTGCACCCGCAGATGCTGTCGTGCGGATGATTCTGCAGCAGCAACTTCCACCCGTACTGCAGGGCGGCCGCCGGGTAGCGCTCCCCGAGCATCCAGGCCCAGGTGCTGAGGGGTTCTGCCCAGCGTTCCAGAGCGTTCTGGACGCGCGCGTTGGCGATCTTCAAG
>JACDDJ010000128.1 GCA_013817065.1 Acidobacteriota bacterium | reverse complement strand
CAGCGGCGTGAAGGTGGGTCCGTGAATGCGCAGGCCGATGCCGTACGCGGTCTTCAAATCCTCGAAATCGAGGTCACGGCGCTCAGCGGTGACCTTGCCGGCGTCAACGAACAGCGCCATGTCGATCACGCGCGACGGCAGCCAGCGGTACTCACCGCTGATCAGCATCATGTGGCGGTCCTGGAAGCGGAAGTCCGCATACCCGCGATGCCGCTTGGCGCCACCAAGCGACGGCAGCCGGTAGTACGGCACCACGTCGTCATCATCGACATCCGTCGTCTGGACGAGCGCGCGGAAGCCGAGCACCCAGTGCTCCTTCAGGATCGGCAGGAACTGCTGGATTTCGGCATCGACGCGACGGAAGCTGAGCGGATTGTCGCTGTCCTTCATGTCGTGGAACGCGATCGAGTAGAGGCCGCCCCGCCGCGTGTAGCCTGGGGATTCGCGCCAGTCGATGGCGGCAAAGCCGCTGGCGTCGCGGTACTTCGTGTCGGTGAAGAGCCCCGGCACGCCGGACCCGGCGATCGTTTCGATCGATGGCCGTGTCCCCTCACCGCCACGATCCTCGATCTGGTGCAGCGCGAGACTGGCACCGATTGAGAACCACCGCGTCGGCTTCAGCGCCACGGAGCCGCCCGCGTCGAGCCCCCGGAGCCCGTAGTTGACGCGGTTGTCCTTCGAGGTCTGGTCGCCGATCCCGTAGAAGGGGACCTGGGTGGCGTCGGTCCACTTCACGTGGGTCTGAATGTCGAGCTTGTCGTTGAACAGTTCGGGGAAGCCAAGCGAGGCGTACGCTGTCTTGTAGGCGCGAATCGAGTACGCGCCGCCCGCGTTGAAGCGGGCGTGCCCGACGGCATGGCGAAACGCGACGCCGGGCGCAAAGCCCGCCGAGGGATAGAGTCCGCCGAAGGTCAGATAGACCGTGGTCGGGTCGGTGAAATGCCCTTCGAGCCAGGCGAGAGTCTTTTCAGTGCCGGTGGCGACGTTGGGAGTGAGTCGGCCGGCCTTTTCGGCCTGGGCGCGAGCGATCTCCTCGGCGCGCGTGTCCTGAGCCAATGCGGAGCTTGCAGTAAGCGCGATGGTCAGCGCGACTGTCGTCATGAGCTGGAACATGGGGGCATCCGATATAGCACAAAACCCCGCGCTCCGGGGCGATCGCCAGACAAGCGCTGTCGGCTCGCGCTTTACAAGTCCCGATCCTTCCTCACCGCCCTCACCGCGCGAGCGATTGCAGCTTCTGCCTCGCCAGGGCGATGCGTCCGAGCAGCACTGGCGTCTCGGTCCCGGCGTAGGACTGTCGAATGCGCGCCTCGGCGACATCGAGTGCAGATAGCAGTTCCTTGGCCGCACGCGATGCCGCCGCGGGATCCATGCTGCCGGCTGAACCGAACCACAGCGGCGCGGTGTGCGCAAAAGGATAGCTGTCCATCGCCGGCCATTCGGTGGTTCCGCCGTGCACACGCGCCGCGATCCAGCCGCCGGACGGCGCCGTGACCTCCCCTCGATACGTCTGCGAGCCGGCCTGCCTGGCCCCGTCTCGAGTCCAGACGACCGCGCCGTTAACAAGCACTTCGACGCGTGCGAACGGGACCGCGGTTGCAACGGTCAGCTCCCACGGCACGTCCGCGCCCGTGGACGTCGGCACGGTCTCTCCTGGTTCGAGCGCCGCGACTTTAAAGTGCAGCAGCGGTCCATTGGTCACGAAGCTACGACCGGCCCGGAGCCCGTCCAGATATCGCGCCATGGTCAACGGGCGCGGCACCCGCACGTAGACTCGCGTCGTCCCCATCGCCATGGTGCGGAAAAAATCGACCATCGCATCTGTGCCGGCCGACGGCGCAATGCGAGCCCCTACGTTCAGAAGCCGGTACCACGCGTCGGCGGTGCCGAGCTCGTCGCTCCACAGGCAGGCCAGCTCGATCGTGTCCACGTCGCCAAGCACCGCGTCTGACACGAGTTCGAGCGGAAGCCCCCGCGGCGCCTCACCACCGAAGGGAGCGCGCACAGTGACAGGGTGGACATATGCGGTCACGCCTCCCTGTTTCCGCGTCTGCTGCAGGGCCTCCACATTTGAGCGATCGTCCTGGCCGTACACGGGATAGCCCGGTCCCCAGTACCACGGCCAGTACAGCGTGTTGACCCCGATGTGGCCGGTGTGACCGAGAAAGTGCGAGCGCACCTCCTGCCCGAACTGAATCAGCGGCGCCTCGGTACGCGTCCAGCCGAAGTAGCCCTCGTCGATCCGGCGCGTGTGCAGGTTTGCCGACAGCGGTGTCGCGACGTCGAGGTCCTCGCCGCGCATCATCGGGACGAGTGCCTCGGGAGCGAGCAGCGCCTGGCCTCCGTAGTTCAGATGGAAATGATGGTCGCCCGCATACCAGTCCTGCATCGAAGGCCCGCCGACCGGCGCGAGCTGGAGGGTGGCGGACGTGACGCCGCCGGCGCTGGCTGTTCCCTGGGTGCGCCCGGGGAGATATTCGAAGCCGCGGCTTGCCACGGCGCGGTACTCACCCGCCGGGATCTCGAACTCCAGGACGCCGGGCGAATAGGTGTAGACGTCGCCGTTCTGTCCGTCAAGCCATGATTGATGACCGAGCGCGAAGGCGGGGTGGCCGTCCTTATCGACGACACGGAGGCGGGCAGGTACTGGATCGTCGACGCCCGTGATCTGCGTACGCACGATCACACGCGTCGTCGCCGCCTTCCAGTCCCAGGAGGTTGGCGTGACCGGTTCGGCGACGCCACCCGCCGCCGCGATCCGCCACAGGCCGAACACGCCGTGCCGGTCGGCGCGGGAGAAGTAGATCGAGTCGCCCGGGCCCCACGCTGGCATGATCGGGTGCCCGCCACCAGAGACGATCTCGGTCATCGGTCCGCCCGAGACGTCCATCACCTGCAGTGCCCACTCGGTGCGGGACTGCACCGGGAGCGGCACGGCGAGACGACGGCCATCGGTCGACACGGCCGGCCGCGCCAGCGAGGCGATCGAGGCCAGCGCGAGCACGCGCCGCACGCCATTGGCGTCGGTCACGGCAATCTCGTCGCCGCCGCCTCGCTTCGAGGCATGGACCACCGACCCATCCGCGAGTGGCTGCGGGCGGAGGTCCAGCCCCCGTGCATCGGTGATGCGGCTCTTCGCGCCAGAGGCAAAGTCGAGCCGGTAAATCTCGAGATCCCCACCCTCGGCGGACGCGTAGTAGACCGCGTCTCCGCCGGGTGAGTACGCCGGATCGAGTTGTGCCGCCGGTCCACCCACGAGAACCGTTTCGGCTCCGGTCGAGAGGTCGATCTCGAGGATGTCGGTGTTGCGCGTGTCGTCGCGCACGAAGGCGATGCGCCGGCCGCCGGGGTGCCAGGCCGGTCGCGAGTCCAGGCCAGCGCTGCGCGTGACGCGGTGTGCCGGTCCGCCCGCTGCATTCATCGTCCAGAGCCAGCCGCGCGCGGAGAAGGCAATCGTCGCACCGTCGGCGGACACCGCGGGATAGGTTGGGCCGACCGAGTAAGTGGGGAAGTCGTAGCCCTCGACGTAGACGTGATGCCCCTGGCCGATGCGCTGATAGCGGTTCGTCCACTGGGCCGAGAGTGGCAGTGCGCACGCGAGCAGGGCAACAGTGGCGGCGAGGCGCGAGGTGGTCATGAGGGAATGGTAGTGGACAGGGGCAGGGGAGGGTGAATTAGAACACGGATCTCACGGACCTGGGACACGGATTACACAGGCCTCCGGCGCGGACTTCACGGAAGGAAGGTGCGGCGTGCCGGCCGCGCGCCGCCGCACCCTTAGCGAAGTGCCCGCACCCTCAGCGTTAGCTCTTTTGGTGCAAGTCTCTTCGCCAAGCGGCATCCACTTGCCGTTGACCTGTGCTTCCCACACGTGCTTCATGGCGACCGCGCCGCTCTTCGTGAAGGTGTCGCGGCTCTTCTGGCCTACGTCCGCCACTCTTCGCCTCTAACGCCCGGCTGCAGTGTGCAAACGCTCGGTGCCGGCCTTGAGCGCCGCCACGACTCTTGCGACCTCGCGCGTGAACATCGCCGAATCCTTCGCCTCCACAGCTTCCTGCAAAGCGGGGAATGGCCACGGCGCGTAGCCGGTCGTCAGACCGGGACCGATCAGCATGTGGCGGAACCATGGACGGTTGGGGAGTCCCTTCGCATCGAGGAACGCCGCTTCGACGGACGTCAGCGCCTCGTTGATCCGTTTCACCGTCGCGGCATCGCTGCTCTTGATCGCCGCATCCGCGGCGCGGTCGGCGGCCTCGCCGGCAGCGCGGAGCTCGTCGAGCGCCGTCAGCACCGGTGCGAAGTCCGCATTGAGCGCCGGCTTCGCATCGGCCTCGCCGGGCGCTGCTTGCGTCCGCGCCCGACGGATCACGTCGCGCCGCATGTTGTCGAGATCGACCTGCAGATCCCGCGCATACGTCGAGTAGCGGAGCGGGACGATGTCGGCGCTGGCGAGACGCATGGCCATCAGGCCCCAGAGCCGCGCGCCTGCGGCATGGTAGAGAAACTCCGGATCGCCGTACTTCTCCATCCACCTGAAGTTGTCGTAGACCGAGTGGTACACGCCGTAGCCGCCGTTGAAGCCGAAGTCCCACGACGGTACACCGAGGTGGTCCAGGAACACGGTGTAGTCGGAGCCGGAGCCCAGAGGTCCGAGCCTGGCCGAAAACGCTGCATCCTCCTTCGCGTTGATGTCGATCGGCGTCGCGGTGGCCCATGCGGCGCGCTGGCGGGATTCCCACCCGGCGCCCACCGAGCCGCCGCGCTTCGGGTCCGTTACCTCGCGTGCGGCTTCGACGGCGAGCGCCAGCAGGGACGCTGATCCGCTCATCTCCAGTTCAGGTCCGGTGACGACCGCGTCGCCATTGAGGTAGGCGACCGCGTTCTTCTGCAGATCGGCGGCATGCTCTTCCGCCCATTCGGTGGAGCCGACGAGTCCATACTCCTCGGCGTCCCAGCTCGCGAGGATGATCGTCCGCTTCGGCTTCCACCCGCTCTCGAGCGCGGCGGCGAGTGCGCGCGCGACTTCGAGTTGCGCCGCGCTGCCGGAGTTCGGGTCCACGGCGCCGTGCGTCCACGCATCGCGGTGATTGCCAAGGATCACCTTCTTCTCGGGCTCGACGCTCCCCGGGATCGTCGCAATGACGTTGTAGATCGGCTTCAGCCCCTCGTCCATCTGGACCTCCATCGCCACGCGCGCGGCGCCGGGGCCGATGTGGTAGGTGAAAGGGAGTCCGCCCTGCCAGCCTCGTGGGACCACCGGGCCGCCGAGGCGCCGCAGGATCTTCTCGGCTTCGCCGTACGAGATCGGCAGCGACGGGATCTTCGGCACGTTCGTCATCTGCGCGCGCGCGATGCGCTTGGCGCCGGCGGTGGACGGCCAGCCCGGCGTCGACGGATCACCCGGCATGTGCGAGAGAAACAGCACCGATCCGCGCTGGATCGCCGACTCCGGCCGCATCGGACCATCCGGATACACCTCACCGGCCCCGTACCCGTCGTCGCGCGGATCGGAGTAGATGAGCACGCCGCGGGCACCGTGGTCCTGCGCCTCCTTGGCCTTGAGTCCGCGGAACGCGCCGCCGTAGCGGACGAGCGCGATTTTTCCCTCCACCGAGATGCCCATGTCAGAGAGCGCCGCGAAGTCCGCCGGCGAGCCGTAGTTCACATAGACGACCTGCCCTTCGGCCCGGCCCGACGCACCGTAGCCGTGGAAGGCCGGGAACATGCCCTCCTGGGTCGAGTCCTTGTCGATGACGTACGGCTCCTCGCGAAGGCTCAACTCCTCTTCATAGGGGGCGAGCAGCTTCAGCGAGACGTCCTTCGGATGATTGAGGAAGACGTCGTAGCGGACGATCTCCGCCGCAAGCCCGAACTCCTTGAATCGTGCCAGCACGTAGTCGGCGAGTTTCTTCTCCGCCGGCGTTCCGGCGACATGCGGCTCTTCGGTGAGCGCCGCCAGCCACTTCCGCGCCGAGGCCGGAGTCACGGAATCGAGAAAGACCTTCTCGGCCTTCGCCTGCGATTCCACTGAGCTGGGAGCGAAGCCGGCCGGCGTCGGGGATTGAGCGACGAGAACCGCGGAAGAGAGGAGAAGGGCGGTGATGAAGGCGTAGCGCATGCAGCAGCATACACACGGATTACACGGAAAGAGACACGGACTACGGATTTGGAAGATGGTAAGGGCGGATCGATGGCTGCCGGTGGTCCGCCGGCAGCCATGGGTGTTTCCCTGTTTAGAACGGCCACCAGCTCGAGCCCGTACGCCGCTGGCCATCGTGGGCGCTCCCGTAACCGTCCAGGAAGCCGCGGCGGTACTCGGCGCGGTATTGCTCCTTAGAACCATAGCGGCTGCTGTAGCCGCGGTCCGCCGAGCGATACCAGCTGTGACGCGCGGGATCGAAGCTGTCGCGGTCATCGACGTCCTCGCGTCCCTTGAACACGCCATCGTCGTAGCCCTTGCGGAACGCTTCGGACGCGTAGTTGCCTCGCGAATCGCGCGAGTCCGGATAGGGATAGCTGTTCGGATACTGGTCGCGTCCTGCCGTCCGGCCAGTGGTCCGCCCATTGGTGTTGGGCCTGCGCCCATCCGTGCTCGGAGAGCGCCCATCATCGCGGCGGACGTCGCCGGGATACTGGTTCGGATACTGATCGCGATAGATCGGCCCATCGTTACGGCGCGAGTCGCCGCCATAGACGACACGCGCGTTGCGTGTCTGCGACGCGATCCGCTCGGCTTCGTAGCAGCTGGTCGGGGCGGGCTGACGTCCGGGCGGCACGCCGTCGTACCACACGCGGCACAGCCCCGCCGGCGGCACATGCCCGGGCGGAACCGCCTTCTGCTTGTTCTTCTCTTTGCCCTGCGCGAGTGCGGGGCCGGCGGTGATGGCCACCAGTATGAGAGCGAGTGCTGTGCGTTTCATCATTGTCTCCTGCCATCACCAGGAGCAAGGAATAGACCGCTCGTTTTGCTGGTCATTTTGAGTTTCACGCCGTCCAGCTGTCCGTCGCCGGGGACACGTGGCACGATTGCGTTCATGCCGAACCGTCGCGCTGTCGTCGTCACTCTCGCGCTTGTCGTCTTTGTCGCAGGCCCGACCCTCCTCAGGTCCAGCACCCTACTGCTCGCGCAAGGTAAGCACCCCGTCTCAGGACGGCAGATCGCCGGTGTGATGGGGCACCAGGGCGCGGCGTGGCTCGATCGGCCGGAACGTGAGAAAGAAGAGGCGCCGAGTAAGGCCGTCGCAGCGCTGAGCATCAAGCCAGGGCAGACGGTCGCGGATATCGGAGCGGGCTCCGGCTACTACTCGGTCCTTCTCGCCGGAGCCGTTGGTGCGACCGGGCGCGTCTACGCCACCGACATCCAGCCGGAGATGCTCGCGCTGATCAAGAAGAAGCTGGACGCGTTGCCGATCCCGCAGATCCAGCTGGTGCTCGGCACGCCAACCGAATCGCGCCTGCCGGACGCCTCGGTCGACCTGGCGCTGATGGTGGACGTCTACCACGAGCTCTCGGAACCGCAGGTGTTCCTCCGTTCGTTGAAGCGGGCGCTGAAGCCCGGTGGACGGCTGGTGCTGATCGAGTTCCGAAAAGAGGATCGGCGCGTGCCGATCCGCGAGGAACACAAGATGACGGTGCGCGAGGCGCGCGCGGAGCTCGAGGCGGAAGGCTACAAGTTCGCCGAGGTGATCGATGTGCTGCCGTGGCAGCACATCCTGGTGTTCACGCCGAAGTGATGGATCGTTCGGTCGTTCTTATCGTCCGCCGGCCGTCACTGGAGCTTTCGGCACCGACGCTTTACCGTCCGGGGTGCGCAGCTCGTTGATCCCGTAGACGGTTCCGTCTGGTGCGACCCAGATCGAGTGCGCATCACCCTGCCGTCCGCCGGCGGTAATGTTGTGACCCATCGCCTTCAACTTCTCGACCACCTCGACCGAGGGACCGTTCTCCGTCTCGATCGACACGCGGTCGGGCAGCCACTGGTGATGCATTCTCGCCAGATCGACCGCCTGGCGTCCGTTCATGCCATATTCCACGACCCCGAAGACGATCGTGAACACGGTGTTGATGATCGTGCGCCCGCCCGGGGAGCCGGTCAGCAGCACCACCTTGCCGTCCTTCACGACCATCGAGGGCGTCATCGAGCTGAGCATCCGCTTGCCCGGATCGATCAGGTTCGCCGGCGTGCCGATGTCCCCGGTCGCATTCGTTTCACCGGGCTTCTTGTTGAAGTCTCCCATCTCGTTGTTGAGCAGGAACCCGGCGCCTTTGACAACGACGTGCGAACCGTAGCTGCCTTCGAGAGTCGTGGTGGTCGTCACCGCCATGCCGTTGCGATCGATGACCGAATAGTGAGTCGTCTCGTCGGACTCCTGGGCGGTCGTGACGGTCACGATGTCCTTCCCGAGCTCGAGACTGCTGGACGCTTTCGCAGGATCGATCGACGCCGCCACTTTGCGGGCGTGCTCCTTCGAGATCAGCGTCTCGATCGGAACCTTGACGAAGTCAGGATCGCCGACGTGCCGTGCACGATCGAGATACGCGCGGCGCATCGCTTCGATCTGCAGGTGCAGCGCTTCAGCGCTGAGCACGCCCTTGGACTTCAGGTCCATCGGCTCGAGGATGTTCAGCATCTCGATGAGGGCGATCCCGCCGGAGCTGACCGGCGGCATCGAGATGACCTCGAATCCCTTGTAGGTGCCGCGGAGCGGGGTGCGCTCCTTGGCTTCGTACTTCGCGAGGTCCTCTTTGCTGATCAGTCCGCCGTTTGCCTTCATGTCGGCCGCGATCGCATCGGCGATCCAGCCTTTATAGAACGCGTCAGGGCCATCCGTTGCGATGGCGCGCAGGGTCTTGCCGAGATCCTCGAGGACCAGGCGATCGCCTTCTTTCCACTCGCCGCCGTCTGGCTTTCCGTACGCCGCCACCGACGCGGGGAACGCCTTCATCGGGCCGGCGATCTCGCGGTTGAGACCTCGCGCCAGCGCCGCTGACACCGCGAATCCCTCTTCGGCGAGGAGCACGCCAGGCATCACGACGTCCTTCCAGGGGAGCTTGCCGAACTTCTTGTGCGCCATCGCGAGTCCGCGCACGGCGCCTGGGACGCCAGGCGCGAGATATCCAGCGTTCGTGAGGCCGCGGACGATCTTCCCATCCGGCCCGACGTACATCGTCCGCGTCGCGGCGAGGGGTGCGGTCTCGCGGTAGTCGAAGCTCGTGAGCTGTCCGTCCGGGGTGCGGACGATCATGAAGCCGCCGCCGCCGATGTTGCCGGCGGCCGGATGCGTGACGGCGAGCGCAAAGGCGGTGGCGACCGCGGCATCCACGGCGTTGCCGCCGATGGCCATAACCGATGCACCTGCGTCACACGCCGGTGCGGACGTGCAGACAACCAACCCGTCCTTCGAGGGAACGCCGAGGTCCTGCGCGATGCTGTATCGGACCGTGCCGAGCGAAAAAGTAAGGGTGAGAACG
>JACDDJ010000127.1 GCA_013817065.1 Acidobacteriota bacterium | reverse complement strand
GTCGGTATCACCCCAGGGTGGCACGCGACGATCTTTCCGCCCTACTTCGTCGCCGGCGCCATCTATGCCGGCTTCGCGATGGTGCTGACGCTCGCAATCCCGTTCCGCAAGATGTACGGGCTCGAAGACTTCATCACGATGCGGCATCTCGAGAACATGGCGAAGATCACGCTGGTCACCAGTTTGATCGTCGTCTACGGATACGCGATGGAGCTGTTCTACGGGTGGTACAGCGCCAACCAGTACGAGCAGTTCATGGTCTACAACCGGATCTGGGGCGGGCCCTACGCCTGGACCTACTGGGCGCTGATCTTCTGCAACGGTATCGTGCCGCAGACACTCTGGGTCAAGCGGTTCCGCACCAACACGACCTGGCTCTTCATCATGGCGTTGATCGTCAGCGTCGGGATGTGGCTGGAGCGCTTCGTCATCATCGTGACGTCGCTGCACCGCGACTTCCTGCCCTCGTCGTGGGACATGTATTACCCGACGTTCTGGGACTTCTCGACATTCGCCGGCACGATCGGCCTGTTCGTCACGCTGATGTTCCTGTTCGTCCGCCTGCTGCCGATGATCTCGATCTTCGAGATGCGGACGATGGTGCCGGAGGCGGAAGTGAAAGGCTCAAAGGGGCACTAGGGCATGGACGCACACGTTGTAGCGAAGGAGCCGCTCTACGGCCTGATGGCTGAGTTCACCGATGCGACGTCCCTGGTCGACGCCGCAAAGCGGACGCACGCCGAGGGCTATCGAAAGGTGGACGCCTTTTCGCCCTACCCGATCCACGAGTTGTTCGACGCGCTCGACCTGAAAGACAACACGATCTCGCTGCTGACGTTGGTCGGCGGCATCGTCGGGTGCCTGGCCGGGTTCGGGCTCTGCTACTGGGTGTCGGTGATCGCGTACCCGCTGAATGTTGGCGGCCGTCCCTTAAACAGTTGGCCGTCGTTCATCCCCGTGACCTTCGAGATCACGATCCTGCTGGCGTCACTCACGTGCGTGATCGGGCTGATCCTGCTCAATGGTCTGCCGATGCCGTACCACCCGGTTTTCAATGTGAAGCGCTTCGCGGAACATGCGAGCCAGGACGGACTGTTCCTCGCGATCGAGGCTGACGATCCCAAGTTCGACATCACCAGGACGCGCGCGTTCCTCCAGGGGCTTGGCGCACGAGAGATCAATGAAATCGAATCGTAGGCGCCTGCGGCCCGAGAGCGAGTGGGGCCCCACGAGCCCTGATAAATGCAGACCGAAGCGCCTGAAACACCTCGTTGTGATTCTGTGCGCGCTCGCCTTCGTGGCCGGGTGCCGGCAGGACATGCACAACCAGCCGAAGTACGAGCCGCTCGAACCGAGCCAGCTGTTTGCTGATGGCTCGAGCGCGCGGCATCCGGTGGAAGGCACGGTCCCGCGCGGCTTGGTCAATGCCGACGAAGCACTTTTCACCGGCAAGGCCGGTGGCACTGCCGTCAAGGAGATGCCGTTCGCGATCACGGCGGCGGATCTCGACCGTGGTCAGCAGCGATTCAACATCTACTGTACGCCCTGCCACGATCAGAGCGGCAACGGCAACGGCATGGTGGTTCAGCGCGGCTATCGCAAGCCCCCGTCGTTTCACATCGACCGTCTGAAGCAGGCCGATCCCGGCTACATGTTCGACGTGATCAGCAACGGCTTCGGCGCGATGCCCGACTACAAGGCCCAGATCGACGTGCGCGACCGGTGGCGGATTGTCGCTTACGTCAAGGCCTTGCAGATGGCGCCGGGCGCTGGAGCGCCTGACGCAACCGATTCATTACCGACACCGGTCGGACCTCCTGGCGCGCAACCGCAGCCGGGGGCAGGCTCCGCCAAGCCTGCCGGCGCTCAGCCCGCTGGTCGAGGCCGAGGCGCCGGCTCGGGCGGCTAACGCCGCCCAAGGCTGCAACTACCAACTTCCAACTTCCAAAGGGAGATCACGGAGGGGTTGGGAGTTGGGCGTTGGTAGTTGGGATTTGGATTTATCAGCCGAAAGCGGATTTGTAGTTGGGATTTGGAAGTTGGGGGTTGGGAGTTGAGTGTTCGAAGCGTAGCAGTAACTCCGACGGACGTGCCCGCTCTTGGCCGGCTGCAGCAGCAGGCGCTGATCATCGGTGTGATCGGGCTCGCGGCGGGGATCTTTGGCGCGCTGACGAACCGCGACCAGTTCTTCCAGTCGTGGTTGATCGGCTTCCTCTTTTGTCTCGGCCTGACGCTCGGCTCGCTGGGGCTGCTGATGCTGCAGCACCTGTCGGGTGGACAGTGGGGCATGGTTGGGCGACGTGTGTTCGAAGCCGGTAGCCGCACGCTGCCGCTGATGGCGCTGTTCTTTATCCCGATCCTGTTCGCGATGCCGACGCTGTTCATGTGGGCCCGGCCCGAGGTGGTTGCCAGCGATCAGATCCTGCAGGCGAAGGCGCCGTATCTGAACGTGACGTTCTTCATGATCCGGGCGGCGATCTATTTCGCTTTCTGGATGTTCTGCGCCTTCCTGCTCAACAAGTGGTCCACGGCGCAGGACAAAGGGCAGGACGCGATGGATCCGGCCGCCATGGTGAAGTTCAGGACGCTGAGTGCTCCGGCGCTGCTGTTCCTGGTCCTGACGATCACCTTCGCGGTCACCGACTGGGTCATGTCACTCGACCCGCACTGGTTCTCGACCATACTCGGCCTGATGTTCGTAGCGGGCTTCGGTTTGTCGGCCTTTGCGCTGACCATCGCGGTGCTCTCGACGATCGGTCCGGTCGGCGCGCTCGCCGGACGGCTGACGTCGCGGCACTTCCACGATCTCGGCAAGCTGCTGCTGGCCTTCACGATGCTGTGGGCGTACCTGAACTTCTCGCAGTTCCTGATCATCTGGTCGGGGAACCTGCCTGAAGAGATCCCGTGGTACATCGAGCGCATGCGGGGCGGCTGGGGCGTGGTCGCGATCGCGCTGGTGGTCGGGCATTTCGCGCTGCCGTTCATGCTGCTGCTGTCGCAGGACGTCAAGAAAGGGCCATGGCTCGCCCGCATCGCGATCTTCATCCTGGTGATGCGGCTGGTCGATACGATCTGGCTGGTCGGGCCGACCTTCGCGCACGAAGGCTTCCCGATCCACTGGATGGACGTCGCGATCCCTGCCGGTCTGACCGGGATCTGGCTGTTCTTCTTCACGCGCACGCTCCGCACCCGCGCGTTGATGCCGCTCAACGATCCATTCCTGAAGGAGGCGTTTGCACATGACGCCCACTAAGCCGATTCCGCCGGAGGCTTCGTCGCGACAGGCTGTGCATGGGAACGCCCGGCACGACCACGCCCAGGCCGGCCACCATGACGACGACCATCTCTACGACCAGGCGGATCTCCACAACGAGGATGTCGCTCACGAACATAGCGACGTGAACGTGCGTGCCATCATCGCCTCCGCCATCGGCATGTTTGCCGTCGTCGGGGTGTGCGCCGTCATCGTTCTCGTGATGTTCAACTTTCTCGAGAGCCAGGCCGCCGCGAACGACCCAGTCATGTCGCCGCACGCACTGCCGGCGGGGCGGCGTCCGCCTGAGCCGCGCCTCCTCACGGATGAACCGCAGAACCTGCAGCGCTTCCGCGACTCCGTCGCTGAGCGTTTGAAGGGGATCGATGAGGGTAAGAAGCAGTTCCTGCAGAACGGTCTGCCGGTACGCGCTGATGCTCCCGCCGATCCGTGGATGGGAACCCATTCGCCCTCACGCGGCGAGTCGTCCGGCGGCCGTACCATCCCGATTCGCCCGGGTGACGGCGGCCCAGCTCCGGCGCCGGCTGCAACACCGGCGGCACCGCCGGCTGCGCCCGTGAAGAGCGGTGGACACTAGTCATGTTCATCCGTAAGGCACTCATCTCGCTTGGACTTGCCGCGATGCTCGCGGTTCCGGGGGTAGTGTCGGCGCAGTCGCCACTGCCGCAACAGGCTCCGGGGGAGCCGTCGTCCGCAAAGCCTGGACTGCTGTCGAGGATCGGCATCGACCAGCGCCTGCATCAGAAGGTTCCGCTCGATCTCGAGTTCGTCGATGAGACCGGCAAGACGGTGAAGCTCGGCGACTACATGGGCAAGCGCCCGGTGCTGCTGGCGCTCGTGTACTACGAGTGCCCGATGCTGTGCACACAGGTGCTCAACGGCGTCACCGGCGCACTGAAGGTCCTGAGTTTCGACGTCGGCAAGGAGTTCGACGTTGTCGCGGTCAGCATCAACCCGCGCGAAGGCCCGGGCCTCGCCGCCGGTAAGAAGGAGGCGTATCTCGAACGCTACGGACGGCCGGAGACTGCTGACGGCTGGCACTTCCTGACTGGACGCGAAGAGAACATCCGGGCTCTCGCGACGGCGGTCGGCTTCCGCTACGAGTACGACGAGGAGATCAAGCAGTACGCGCACGGCGCCGGCGTCGAACTGCTGACGCCGAAGGGCGTCATTGCGCGCTATTTCTACGGGATCGAGTATTCCCCGCGGGACCTGCGCCTCGGCATCATCGAGGCGTCGGAGGAGAAGATCGGGTCGCCGATCGATAGCGTGATGCTGCTCTGCTATCACTACGATCCGACCACCGGCAAGTACGGCGCGACCGCTCTCACGATGGTGCGGATCGGCGCGGTGGCGACGATGATCGCTTTTGCCGTGTTCCTGTTCGTCTCGCTTCGGCGCGAACGTGCCGAAGGTCTTCGGACGGCCGCGGCCGACAATCGAACTTAAACGATGTTCACGAACTTTCCGTTATTTCCCCAGCAGGCGTCGGCACAGGCAGGCCAGGTAGACGCGATCTACTTCTTCATGGTCGCGGTGACGGCCTTCTTTTCCATCCTGATCGCCGGGCTGGTCGTGTTCTTTGCGATCAAGTATCGCCGCCGGCATCGTGACGAGGTCGGTTACGCGATCCACGGGTCGCTCGCGCTCGAACTGCTCTGGACGGTCATTCCGTTCGTGATCGTCATGGTGATGTTTGCCTGGGGCGCCAAGGTGTTCTTTGAGCTCTACCGGCCTCCGGTCGGCGCGATGGAAATCTACGTCGTCGGCAAGCAGTGGATGTGGAAGGTCCAGCACATGGACGGGCAGCGCGAGATCAACGAGCTGCACATCCCTGTGGGCCGCCCGGTCAAACTGATCATGGGATCCGAGGACGTCCTTCACAGCTACTTCATCCCGGATTTCCGCGTGAAGGCGGACGTCATCCCCGGCCGGTACAACGTCCTCTGGTTCACGGCGACGAAGCCGGGCACCTATAAGCTGTTCTGCGCCGAGTACTGCGGCACCAAGCACTCAGGAATGGTGGGCAACATCATCGCGATGGAACCAGAGGCGTTCCAGGCATGGCTTGGCGGCGGCGCCGCGTCGGAATCCCCGGTCGCGCAGGGCGAGAAGCTGTTCAGCGATCTCTCCTGCAACACCTGTCATATGGCCGACTCGCAGGGCCGCGGCCCGATGCTCACCAACCTGTTCAACAAGCGCGTCGAGCTGCAGAACGGTCAGACGGTGGTCGCCGATGAGGCCTACCTGCGCGAGTCAATCGTCAATCCGCAGGCCAAGATCGTGGCCGGCTTCCAGCCGATCATGCCCACATTCCAGGGGCTGGTGTCTGAGGAACAGCTGCTGCAGTTGATCTCCTATGTGAAGTCGCTGAGCACCCAGGGCGCAGCGCCGGCGCCGTCGGGTACGACCGCACCCCAGATGCCGCAAGCGAGCGATCGCCCGGTCGTGGAAAAGAAGTAGCGTGAACACTTGTCAACTCCCAACTCCGCAACTCCCAATCTCCAACTGCCGGCAATTGGGAGTTGGTTGTTTGGGATTTGGTAGTTGACGGACGGCAGCAAATATATGGCGACCCTGAATTACCTGAACAACGGACACGGCCTGGCGTCGTGGCTGTTGACCAAAGATCACAAGCGCATCGCGCTGCTGTACCTCTTCTCGATCACGGGGTTCTTCTTCCTCGGCGGCATGTTCGCGTTCATGGTCCGGCTCGAGCTGCTGACGCCGGCCGGCGACCTGATGACGGCCGAGACCTACAACAAGATGTTCACCATGCACGGCGTGGTGATGGTCTTCTTCTTCCTGATCCCGTCGATCCCGGCGGTCCTCGGCAACTTCCTGCTGCCGATCATGCTCGGGTGCAAGGACCTGGCGTTCCCGCGGATCAACCTGCTCAGCTGGTATATCTACGTCCTGGGCGGCATCTTCACGCTCGTCGCCGCGCTGAGCGGTGGTGTGGACACCGGCTGGACATTCTACACGCCCTACAGCACGGCCGCGGCCAACGGTCACGTGATCCTCGCGGCGCTCGGCGTCTTCATCACCGGCTTCTCATCGATTCTCACCGGCCTGAACTTCATCGTTACGACGCATCGGATGCGTGCGCCGGGGATGACCTGGTTCCGGATGCCGCTGTTCGTGTGGGCCCACTACGCGACCAGCCTGATCATGATCCTCGGTACGCCGGTGATCGCGATCACGGTGCTGCTCGTGGCGGCTGAGCGCGTGCTGCACTTCGGCATCTTCGACCCGGCTCTTGGCGGCGACCCGGTCCTGTTCCAGCATCTCTTCTGGTTCTACTCGCACCCGGCGGTCTACATCATGATCCTGCCGGCGATGGGCGTGATCAGCGAGATCGTGCAGGCCTTCTCGCGCAAGAACGTCTTTGGCTACTCGTTCATTGCGTTCTCATCGCTGGCCATCGCGATCATCGGCTTCCTCGTCTGGGGCCATCACATCTTCGTCGCCGGGCAGTCGGTCTACGCGGGAATGATCTTCTCGATCATCTCGTTCATCGTCGCGGTGCCGTCGGCCATCAAGGTCTTCAACTGGACGGCCACGATCTACCGCGGATCGATCAGCCTAGAGTCGCCGATGCTTTACGCATTCGGCTTCATCGGGCTGTTCACCATCGGCGGTCTGACCGGGCTCTTCCTCGCCGCGATGGGCCTCGACATCCACATGCACGACACCTACTTCGTGGTCGCGCACTTCCACTACATCATGGTCGGCGGCGCGATCATGGGCTACCTGGGCGGGATGCACTACTGGTGGCCGAAGATGACCGGGAAGATGTATCCCGAAGCCTGGGCGAAGTTCGCGGCCCTGCTGGTGTTTGTCGGATTCAACCTGACGTTCTTCCCGCAGTTCCTGGTCGGCTATCTGGGCATGCCGCGGCGGTATCACATGTATCCGCCCGAGTTCCAGGTGTTCAACGTCCTCTCGACTGCGGGCGCGACGGTGCTCGCGGTGGGCTACCTGCTGCCGATGATCTACTTCACCTACTCGATCTTCCGGGGCGAGGATGCGCCGGCCAATCCGTGGGGCGCGAAGGGACTCGAATGGGAGATCCCCTCGCCGCCGCCGACCGAGAACTTCGCGGTGACGCCGATCGTGACGCACGGCACGCATCAGTACGCACCGAGCAAGGAGGTTGGCGTTGTCTGATAGCTACTCCGAAGCGCCGACCGCGGGAGGAATGCCCGGCCACGTCGCCATCCAGGGTCCGGGGAACCCGCACGACGGTCATTCGCATCCGCATCATCCGAAGCTGCAGCACCATTTCGACGACATGGCGCAGCAGGCCGAGGCCTCCACGCTCGGCATGTGGGTGTTCCTCGTCACCGAAATCATGTTCTTCGGCGGCCTGTTCATGGCCTACCTGCTCTATCGGTGGGCCAACCCGATGGGCTTCCAGGAGGCCAGCTCGCACCTCAACGTCTGGCTGGGCGCATTCAACACGGCCGTCCTCATCATCAGCTCCCTGACCATGGCGATGGCGGTACGTGCGGCGCAGACCAGCGCGCCGGCGAAGTCGCAGGTGATGTGGCTGGTCAGCACGATGATCCTCGGCGCCGTCTTCCTCGGCGTCAAGGTCGTGGAGTATGCCGACAAATTCGAGCACCACACCGTCCCCGGGCCACACTTCGTGTGGGAAGGGCAGTATCCCGCCGCAGCGGAGATCTTCTATTCGATCTATTTCTGCATGACCGGCCTGCACGCGGTCCACATGATCATCGGCATTGGCATCATGCTGTGGATCACGTGGATGGCGGCGCGCCGCCAGTTCGACGCGAGCTATTACACCCCGGTCGAAGTCGCCGGCCTCTACTGGCACTTCGTCGATATCGTCTGGATCTTCCTGTTCCCGCTGCTGTACCTGATCGGTCGGCACTACGGGGGGCACTAACGACATGTCTGCTGGTCACGTCGCACCGATAAAGATGTACCTGGCGATTTTCCTCGCGCTGATGGTCGGCACCGCCGTCACTGTCGCGGTGGCGTTCTTCGACTTCGGGTACATGAACAACGTCATCATGCTCGCGATCGCGAGCGCGAAGGCGCTGCTGGTTGTGCTGTTCTTCATGCACGTCCGCTGGAGCAGCCGCCTGACCTGGGTCGTGGCGGGGGCCGGCTTCTTCTGGCTGCTCATCCTCTTCTCACTCACGATGGCGGACTACATGACCCGCGGCTGGGTCCAGGGAACGCTGCGGTAACGGCGTTCGCCTCGTGGCAGACCAATGGTGCGCTCCGGCGCGCCGTTGCGACGTACATCCCCGCCGACCGGAGCATCCCCGCCACTGGCCGGAGGCGCGGCGCCAAAGTTCTTCCACTCTCGTAGAGTGACTGCAGAAAGCGGCTATACACCTTTCGCCTCAGCAGGCGAAAACTCTCACGATCACAGGAAAGAAGGCAGTGGCGAATCTCAAGGAAGACCTTGCGGCGCTCAAGATCGATCATTCCGAGCGCGCCGGCGGGCGCTCGATGCTCCCGCTCGTTATCGTCGTCATCGTTGCCGTTGTTGGCATCGGCGGTTACTACCTCAAGACCAGGCTGCAGACAGTCACGGTGAAGGTCGCCACCGCCGCGGCCGTTACGAGCGGGGCGCCGGGTGCGGGTGCGGTGCTGGACGCTTCGGGTTATGTCATCGCCCGGCGCAGGGCGACGGTCTCGTCGAAGGTCACCGGCAAAGTCACCGAGATTTACGTTGAAGAGGGGCAGAACGTCCGCCAGGGCCAGGTGCTCGCACGGCTGGACGACTCGCAGACGCGCGCGGCGCTCGCATATGCCGAGGCGCAGCTGTCTGCGTCGCGAAAGAGTTTTGCGGAGGACCAGGCGCGCCTGCGCGAAGCCGAGCTGAATCTCGGACGCCGTCAGCGGCTGCTGAAGGAGGGTGTCGTCGGCAGCGCCGAAGTCGACACCGTGCAGTCGGACGTTGATTCCCTGAAGGCACGGATCGCCTACACCCAGGAGCAGGTCCTGGTCGCGCAGGCGCAGGTGAACCTTCGCAAGACTGATCTCAACGACATGGTCGTTCGCGCGCCGTTCAGCGGTGTCGCCATCTCGAAGGACGCCCAACCGGGCGAGATGATCTCGCCGGTCTCGGCCGGCGGCGGCTTCACCCGCACCGGCATCGGGACCATCGTCGACATGTCATCGCTCGAGATCGAGGTCGACGTCAACGAGAGCTTCATCAACCGGGTCCGGCCGG
>JACDDJ010000126.1 GCA_013817065.1 Acidobacteriota bacterium | reverse complement strand
CCGCGGCCGCCGCGCGCCGCCGAGTCGGTCTCGCGCTGCATGTCCTTGAGTTCTTCGTCGGTGTAGCGTCGCGCCGTCGGCGTCCACAATGCCTGCACCTCGCGCATCGGGGTCGTCAGTACCCACTTGCCTTTGAGCTGACCCTTGAAGCGCGCGATGTCGTCGGCCGTCTCGATGATCGCGTAGGCGGCTTGCCCCTTGACGTGGCCGTCGGTGCCGACCGTCCATGCCGTCGACATCCCGTCGATCGGGAACGTCCCGCCCGGCTTCGTCGCCTGCATCAGGAACTGGTCGTTGGACCAGCCCCGGCCGAATGGACCGTTGGCCGTGGTCCACGGCTCGAGCTTCACGTTCGCGAGCCCCCAGGACGACATTTCCTTCACCGCCCACTCGCCGGCCTTGCGGAAGCCAGGGGAGTTGGTGAGCCGCGGCCCATAGACGTCGGTCAGCCAGCTCGCGATGTTCATCACCTGCGAGCGCTGGAAGCCTTCATCCTTGATCTTGTAGATCGCCTCGTAGTCGACCTTATCCTGCTGCTGCGCCGCGAGCGGCGTCAAAGCGAGTGCCGCCACGAGCGTCGTGACCGCCACCAGCGGCCGGTGCCGGCCTGTAAACCTCATCGAATCCTCCCCACCAAGATTGCTGATTGCAAGTGGGAATGATACTCCGCCACTTACAGATTCGTAGTTGCGTCGACAGATCTGTAAGGAGGTCGTTCGTCGCTGCTGCGGTTTTCAAGGGTTTTCCGCGTGAAGTGATGGTCCCCCCGTTGCACAACGTCGACGTATGTCGTTTCCTGCTGCTGGACCCATTCAATCTTCTGGAAGTTTTGGCGCCGCCGGAGCTTCTGAGGCGCCGCTGTTCTCGGACGGCCTCGGTGATCGCGTTGTTTCTGCCGACCCCCCGACGGGTGAGCTCGTGCAGATCCTGCGCATCAACCCGGCGTTGACCGCGGTGCCGTCGTTTGAGTTCGCCCTCCGCGAACGTGTCGCCAGGCTGGCCAATTTCAGGCACGGCTACTACGCGAGAGTCCGCCGCGTCGACCGCGCGCAGCCGCACTCATCTGCCCTGGCGCTGGTGTCGGACCACGTCGAAGGCACGCGCCTGTCGGAGATCCTGCGCGTCGCCGAGGACCGCGGGCTGCAGCTCGATATCAATGCCGCGTTATGCCTGATCCGGCAACTCGTACCGGCGCTGGTGCTCCTGCACGAGAACGCACGCGACGCGGCCCACGGCCTGGTCGGCCCCGAGCGCCTCGTGGTCACGGCGAACGGACGTCTGGTCATCGCGGAACACGTGTGCGGCGCGGCGGTCGAGCAGATGCAGTACGGGCGCGAGCGGTTGTGGCACGAGTTCCGCGTCGCCATGCCTCCGAGCGCGGGCATTCCGCGCTTCGATCAGCGCGCCGACGTGACCGGCATCGGCGTGGTCGCGCTGTCACTCGTCCTCGGCCGTCCGCTGCGCGACGACGAGTTCCCGCGGAAGCTGGCGGATCTGCTCGCCGAGGCGACCGAGCGCACCGCACTCGGAGATGAGCAGCCGCTCTCTGCGCCGTTGCGTTCGTGGCTTGCGCGGGCGCTGCAGGTCGACGTCCGCCGCGCCTTCGCCTCCGCGCCGGAAGCGCTGGCGGCGCTCGAAGAGATTTCGGCAGAGAACTCTACCTACGTGGCTGCGCCGGTGGCGCTCGAGACCTTCCTGTCGCGGTTCATTTCGGCCGTCCTCGCGCCGCCGCCTGTCGCAGCACCTGCGCCGATCGCCGTCGCGCCGCCCGCGCCGATGCTCGTTCCGCCAGCACCGGTTGTTGTTTCTCATCCAGTGCCTGCGCCTCCTCCTAGTCCTGCTCCTGTTGCGCTGCACCAGGAGGTTCCAGCTGTCGTCGAAGCGGCGGCCGGAACCGACGTAAAGGAGTTGGCCGAGCTACTCGGGATCAGCGAGACGCAGAACGTTGAGGCGGCGCTGTTCAATCCCGCCGAACCGTTCAACGTTCCGGCACCGCCGATCGCACCACCGGCGCCGTCGTCACAGAGGAGCATCAAGAAGTGGATCGCGGCCGCGGCCACGGTTGTCGTCCTTGCCACCGCGGGAGTGGCGAGCTACAAGATGCTGGGTCGCGAGGCGACTCCCGCGATGGCGACATTGTCGGTGCAATCGAATCCTGCAGGCGTTCCAGTGTTCGTCGACGGCGTCGAACGGGGCAGCACGCCGGCGCGGATCACGTTGGCGCCCGGGCCTCATATCCTGGAGTTGCGCCGCGGTGTGCCGCGCGTCATCCCGGTGACGCTCACGGCTGGAGCCGAGGTTTCACAGTACCTGGAATTCGCCGAGACGCCCGTTGTGTCAGAGGCGGAGACGCCGCCGGTCAACCCGGAACCGGCGCCGGTTGCCGCGGCGCCGCCGGCCGCGACCGGGGCACCGCTCGCCGGCTGGATATCGGCCAAGCTGCCGTTCACGGTCGAGATTCGCGAGAAGGGCAACCTGCTCGGAACCAACGACGCCGATCGACTGATGCTCGCTTCCGGCTCGCACCTGCTGCAGTTCGTCAACCAATCGCTCGGCTACGAGGAGACACGCACCGTTCAGGTGGTTGCGGGCCGCGTCACCCCAATCTCGCTCGCCCTTCCTAAGGGAACAATCAATTTGAATGCATCGCCCTGGGCCGAAGTGTGGCTCGACGGCGTGCGGGTCGGGGAAACGCCAATCGGCAACCTGTCGGTTCCGATCGGTGCGCACGAGATCGTGTTCCGGCATCCGCAGTTCGGTGAAAAGCGTCACGCCGTCTCGGTAACAGCCGGCGTTCCCGTCCGTATCAGTGTGGAGATGAAGTAATGAAGTGGCTGATGATCGCGGCGTCGCTCGTGGTGTTCTCGGGACAGGGCCCCGATACGCGGTCGATAACCGCGGCCCGCGAGTTGTATGCCTCGGCTCGCTATGACGAGGCGCTGGCGATGCTCAACGGGCTTCGGCCCTCCGACGCGTCGCAGCCGTCCGACCGCAAGACCATCGAGCAGTATCGATCGCTTTGCCTGCTTGCTCTCGGGCGCGGCGACGAGGCTGAAACGGCGATCGCTGCGGTGGTCACGGCCGACCCCTTCTATCAGCCGAGTGAAGCGGAGGCGTCGCCGCGAGTGCGGGCCACCTTTTTTGATGTACGCCAGCGTTTGCTCCCGGACCTGACGACCTCGCGCTATGCGGAGGCGAAGCAGGCATACGACCGAAAGCAGTACGCCGAAGCTGCCGCGCGCTTCCGCGAGCTGGTGGTCCTCCTCGACGATCCACAGATGAACGGACGGCAAGGCGACATGCGCACCCTCGCCGCGGGCTTCGTCGAGTTGGCAACCGTTGCCGCCACCCCGCCGCCGGCTCCCAAGGAGGAGCCGAAGCCTGAGCCGCCCGTGCCAGCGAAGCCGGCGCGTCCGGCCGAGCCGAAGATCTACACTGGCGAGGAGCCCGGCATCGTCGCGCCCGTCACCGTGCGGCAGGATATCCCGCCCGTCCCTGCCGCGATTACGGCGATGGCCCGCAGCCAGGGAATCCTCGATCTTCTGATCGACGAGAAGGGCCGCCTGGTTTCGATCGTTCTCCGCAGCAGCATTCATCCGACCTACGACCGGATGATCGTCAATGCCGCGCGCGACTGGAAGTACAAGCCGGCTACCCTCGACGGCACGCCGGTTCAGTTTCGAAAGCTGGTTCAGGTATCGGTGTCGAAGCGATGACCAGCTCCCGCAGTGCGTGTAGTGAATAGCTGTGTAACGGGGATTACGGGGTGACCTGAAACGGGCTCATCCGCGTGAGGCTCCCGCGCAAAACGCTGCAGTTTTTGCGAAAGAACTATGGCAGGAAAGTGGCAATTGACGACGGCAGATGCCTACTGCCGCTCCACACAATATCTCTCTAGCTGATCTGCATGCTGCCGGCCTGCGTCTGCGGCCTGTGGAAGCCGTCACCATCGCCCGCGAGCTGACGCTGCGCGCTCATCGCGGCGAGCTGCCCGGCATCCCGTCGACTACAGTCCTTCGCTTCACGGACGAGGGTGACACGTTGTGCGAGGGGCCCGTCGCCGCAGGGCAGAGCGTCGAGCGCGCCGGGCGTCTGCTCGAGTCGCTGCTTCCGGGTTTTGATGCCCCGCCAGAGTTTAGAGTGCCCGGAGCATTGCGACTGGTTGTCGCCCGTTCGCTCGGCACACTGGATCTCCCGGCCTACTCCACGCTCGACGAATTCGCGGACGCCATGGCGCGGTTTGGCGCGGACGACATGCGCACAGTAGTGGGTGGATTCGTGCGGACGTGGCGAGCGGCGGTTGAATCGGCAGATGTTCCCGCCGACGGAGCGGCTGAGACTGAGCTCGTCACCGAGTCGCTCGAGTTGACCATCTCCGACGTTCGCCGGGCGCGTCGGGCCACGGGCCTGCGATTGGCGGATATCGCCCAGCGCAGCCGCATTCCGATTTCGCTGCTGCGGGAATTCGAGTGGGGATACTTCATCAACTGGCCGGCCAACCAGGACGGCCGCAGCCAGTTGGTTCGCTACGCGCGCGCCGCGGGTCTCGACGTCGAGGTCGTGATGCGAGCCGTGTGGCCTGTCCTCGAACAGGCCGTTCGCACTCGTGCAGGCGCGCCGGCGGTTGTCGAGGGAGCCATCGTCGAGGACGAGCCGGCCGTTCCCGCGGCCGATACGCGGCTCGTGCGGCGCCAACCCGATCGTTCGCTCGAGACACGGAAGAAGCTCGAGCGGCGCCCGCTCTGGCTCGCCGCACTCGCGATCCCGGCACTGCTGGCGATCGGTTTCATCCCGGCTGCGTGGCAGGCCCGCATCGACGACGCCAGCGCTGCGCCGGCGTCGAGCGCGGCCGCAGCGCCGCCGGCAGCGCGTCGTCCGATCGAAGGGAGTTCGCCGTCCGGGCCGAATGGTCCAGGCGCTCCGTCGATCCAAACGCAAGGCCGGGCGCCGAACTCGGACGCGTCAGCCCCGTCCTCGATGACTACGACGCCCGGTCAGTTACCACCTGCGCAGGTCCTCGGGAACGTTGCTGGCGCCCGCGTTCCTGTCGTCGCTTCACAACGGGTTTCATCGACGGAGCCGGGGCCCTCCCCGGATCGCGCGGACTTGCCGGACGCGGCGGATATGCCGGACGAGAACGTGGCGTTTTCGCCGACGTTCGCGAGTGTCGGCTCGGCGATGTTCTATCACGCGGATGCCGGCGACAGCAGTGCCCTCATGCGCGCCGATACGGACAGCAGCGGCGCCGTCCTCCGGGTCACCAGGATCGTTGACGACTCGGCGAAGAACTTCCATGTTCGGCCCTCGCCCGACGGAGCACGCATTGCCTTCGATTCGGACCGCGAGGGCGAGCGGGCGGTATACATAGCGGACGCCAATGGAAAGAACGTTCGTCGGATCTCCGGTCCGGGGTTCGCAGCCGTCCCGAGCTGGTCGCCCGACGGCCGGACGCTCGCCTTCGTGCGGGCCGAGCCGCGACGTCCGCGGGTCTGGAACCTGTGGACGTCCGATCTGGAATCCGGCGACACGCGCCGGCTGACCAATCATCGGGTCGGCCAGCCCTGGGGCGCCGCATGGTTCCCGGATGGACGGCGCATCGCCTACAGTCACGAGGCGCGGCTGATCATCCGGTCGATCGACAGCGGCGAAGAGCGGGTATTCAACACCCCGAAAACCGGGCACCTGGTCCGGACCCCGGCAGTTTCCCCTGACGGGAGGAAGGTGATGTTCCAGGTCCACAAGGATGGCGCCTGGCTGCTGGACGTCGCCAACGGCGCCATGCGCAAGGTCCTGGCCGACCCGACGGCCGAGGAGTTCACCTGGTCACCGGACGGCCGCCGAGTGGCGTACCACAGCCGAAATGCAGGCGGCTGGGGGGTCTGGATGATGACCGCCCGCTAAGGTCGTTTTAAGATTGCCAACCCGAAAAGGCTGACGTAAACTGCTGACTCTTCATGAGTCGGCAAGTAGCTGTCTGCCTTGGCTTTGCGGCGATATTAGCCGCGGGGTGCCGCGCTCCCGAGCCGAAGGTCCGCCGAACGGCGGCGGATCTAATCCTCCCCGCTGAGGTCGAGACGATCTCGGCGCGTGTCCCCCGCAATGCGACCCTCGACAGTCTGCTGAGGCAGCACGAGCTCGCGGTTGACCTTGTTCAGGCCGCCGTGCAATCCACGGCCGGCGTTTTCAACCTCCGCGACCTCCGCGCTGACCGCCCATACAAGATCACCCGTTCCTTCGATGGCGTCCTCCGCGAGTTCGAGTATCAGATCGACGCCGACAACTTTCTTCGGATCTTCAATCCGGACCACAAGCGCCCTGGCGAGTTGACGGCAGCCGTCGTTCCCATCGACAAAGAAACGGAAGTCACGACGGTTCATGCCGAGATCAACGGCCACACCAGCTCACTGATCGGGGCGATCGACGGCGCCGGAGAGAAGATTCAGCTGGCCCTCTCGCTCGCCGAAGTGTTCAGCGGCAGCATCGACTTCAACAGCGACCTGCAGCCAGGCGACGGCTTCGAGGTGGTGTTCGAGAAGTCGACGCACGCGGGGGAATTCGCCGGCTACGGCGCGATCCTCGCCGCCCGTTTCGTCAACGACGGTCGTGAGCACTACGCGTTCCGCTGGACGGATCCTGCGACCGGAAGGTCGGCGTATTACGACGAGAATGACCGTTCACTTCGCCGTTTCTTTCTGAAGAGCCCGCTCCGCTTCGAACCTCGCATCACCTCCGGCTTCTCACTCAAGCGCCTTCACCCGGTGCACGGCACCTACCGAGCGCACCTGGGCGTCGACTACGGCGCGCCAGCCGGATCCGCCGTTGTCTCAGTGGCAGCCGGCACGGTCGTCTGGGCCGGATGGGCAGGTGGGGGCGGGAACCAGGTCCGGCTGAAGCACGCCGGCGGGTACGAGACGTATTACTTGCACCTGTCGCGCTTCGCGAAGGGCGTCCGCGCCGGCACCCGGGTCTCACAGGGGGAAGTGATCGGGTACGTCGGCGCGACCGGTACCGCGACCGGCCCGCACCTCGATTACCGACTCCGCAAGAACGGCGTCTTCGTGAATCCCCGAATCGAGCACAGCAAGCTGCCACCGGGCGAACCAATCACCGGTCAGCTCCTCCCCGCGTTCCAGCAGGCGCGGGACGAGGCCCGGGCCCGCATGGCCATCGCACTCGCCGAAGCCCGCAAACCCAAGCCCGACGTCGTCCGCGCCTTCCAGTAAAGTCCCGCACGTAGCACGTCCCACGTCCCACGTCGCACGTCGCACGTATAGAATGTGCTGATGGCTGCTATCCATCCGTTCCGCGCATTGCGGCCCACGCCGGAACGCGCCGCGGACGTCTCGTCGGTGCCCTATGACGTCGTGAGCACCGAGGAGGCGCGACAGCTGGCGGCGAACAATCCGCTGAGCTTTCTCCGTGTCACCCGCTCCGAGATCGATCTTCCTGCCGGCGCCGATCCGTATTCCGCGGAGGTGTACGCGCGCGCTCGTAAGAACTTCGATGAGCTTCGCTGGGAGGCGCCGCTGGTTGTGGAGGACGAGCCCTCGCTGTACTTCTACCGCCTCCGCAGGGGCGCACACGAGCAGACCGGGATAGCGGGGTGCTTCTCGGTCGACGAGTACGAGAACGACACGATCAAGAAGCACGAGCGCACGCGCCGTGACAAGGAAGACGATCGCACCCGGCACATCGTCGAGCTGCGAGCCCAGACCGGCGTGGTGTTTCTGACCTACAAAGCGGCGCAAGGCGTCGACGCCATTGAGCAGCGCGTCACGAGCGAACAGCCGCTCTACGACTTCACCGCCGCAGACGGGGTCCGCCACACCATCTGGCGAGCCGGCCACGAGGATGTGCGCGCCCTGGAGCGGGCCTTCGACGCCATCCCCGCGCTCTATATCGCCGACGGTCATCACCGTGCGGCGAGTGCCGCCCGAGCCCGCGGTGAGTTGAAGCGTGCCGATGCGGCAGAAGCAAATACCTTTATCGCTGTCGCATTCCCAGATAACCAGATGCAGGTGCTGCCGTATAACCGCACGGTCAAGGACCTTGCTGGTCTCTCAGGCGACCAGTTCCTGGACGCAGTGAGCAAGGTCGCGAAGGTCACGCCAGGTGGCTCCTCCCCGTCACGAAAGGGCGAGGTGTGCATGTACGTTGACGGGGCGTGGTACACGCTCGATCTCACCGGGTCGAAGCCGGAAGACGATTCGCGCGCCAGCTCGCTGGATGTCGCGCTGCTGCAGCGGCACGTGCTGGAGCAGATCCTCGAGATCGGTGACATTCGAAGCGACAAGCGGATCGACTTCGTCGGCGGCGCTCGCGGCACCACGGCTCTCGAACAGGCCGTCGACTCCGGCCAGGCCGCGGTTGCTTTCTCGATGTTCCCGGTGACGATCGACGACCTGATGGTGATCTCGGACGGGGGTGGAATCATGCCGCCGAAATCGACATGGTTCGAACCAAAGCTGCGCGATGGCCTGTTGATTCACACGATCTGAGTGATGAAAATCCTGATTGCTGACAAGTTCGAAACCTCCGGCATCGAGGGCTTGCGGGCCGCGGGATGCGACGTCGTCTTTGAGCCTGATCTAAAGGACGAAACTCTGACGGAGGCTATCCGTGCTTCCGGCGCAGATGTCCTCGTCGTTCGCAGCACGAAGGTGACCGCCGCGATGATGGACGCGGGGCGCCTCTCTCTGATCGTCCGAGCTGGTGCGGGATACAACACGATCGACGTCGCCGGCGCGTCAAGCCGCGGCATCTACGTGTCGAACTGCCCGGGCAAGAACGCCATTGCGGTCGCGGAACTCGCCTTTGCGCTCATCCTCTCACTCGACCGTCGCGTGCCCGATAACGTGGCCGATCTGCGCGCGGGTAAGTGGAACAAGAAGGAGTATTCGAAGGCCGAGGGGCTCTACGGCAAGACCCTTGGCTTGCTGGGCGTCGGCAGCATTGGGCAGGAAATGATCCGCCGGGCCGCCGCCTTCGGGATGAACGTAGTGGTGTGGAGCCGCCGCTATTCGGGCCAAAAGGGGCCGCTCTCCGAGCAGGAGATGCGCGATCTCGGCCTTGAAGCCGCGTCGAGGCTCGTCAACATCGAGCTGGCGCCGACGCCGGGGGACGTCGCTGAACAGGCGGACGTCCTGAGCGTCCACCTCGCGCTTGGACCCGAGACGAAGGGTCTCGTCGGAACAGAGTTACTGGACCGCATCAGGCCGGGCGCCATGTTCATCAACACGGCGCGGGGTGAAGTCGTCGATCACCTTGCACTCGCTGCCGCGGTGCGCGAGAAGAAGTTGCGCGTCGGTCTGGACGTATTCGCGCAGGAGCCGTCCACCGCAACTGGAGACTTCGGTGACCCGCTCGTCTCACTTCCTAACGTGTACGGGACGCACCACATCGGCGCGTCCACCGACCAGGCCCAGGAAGCTATCGCCGCCGAGACCGTGCGGATTATCCGGACCTACCTGGAAACGGGCCGTGTCCCGAACGTGGTCAATCTCGCCCGGCGAACG
>JACDDJ010000125.1 GCA_013817065.1 Acidobacteriota bacterium | reverse complement strand
GTCGTGCAGCCGGCAGAACGGATCGGTGACCGACGTCTTGGGATCCTTGCCCATGCGCGCCGTACCGATCTCGTGGATGGACCAGCCGGGCGGCAACGGCTCCTTCACGATTTTGATGCTTTTTGCTCCCGCCGTGACACAACAAGAAGACGGTAAGCGACGCGCTGCAAATACGGCGAACGGGGCGCCACGTTCGTGACGCCCCGTCTTGAGATCGCGTGCGGTGCGACCGTTACCAGTACAACTTCAGGCTGAGCTGCACTTCGCGCGGCGCCCGCGCCGCCGTCACCTGTCCGAAGGTATCCGTTCCGCCGATGTCGCAGCGATTCAGCGTCAGCGTCGTGGCCGCCGTGCAGCCCGCATCGACCGCGGTGAACTGCGTGTGGTTGAACGCGTTGATCAGATCGGCACGGAACTGCAGCCGTGTCTGTTGCCAGGGATAGAAGTTCTTGGACAGGGCGAGGTCCGTCTGGTTGCGCCCGGGCAGCCGGAACGGGGCCCGCGGCGAATTGCCGAAGGTGCCATCCGCCGGCGGCACGAAGGCCGTTGGATCGAACCAAAAATTGCCGCTCTGGTTACCCGCGCCGGGGTCTCCGACGAGATTCGCGCGATTGCCCCGCCTGAAGCCGTTGGTGTTGACCAGGATACGCGGAACCGGGGGACCGGAGTGGAGGTTCGTGATGCCTGAAACCTGCCAGCCGCCGAGCGCCGCCTTCAGCAGCGCGTTATCGGACGACTGGAAGAACGGCACTTCGTAGATGTAGGTCGCCGAGAAGATGTGCCGCCGGTCGGTGCGGGCATCCGCATACTCTGCCTCGAGGTCGAGCGGATTCTGCGGGATATCGATCGCATCGCGGTCGTTGGTGGCGGTCGCCCGATTCCGGCTCAGGGTGTAGTTCAGCGTCAGAGTGCCGGCTCGCCCCTGGTCGTGGCGGAACTGGCTCAGGAAGCCCCAGTACCGGCTGCGGGCGGTGGTCTGGCGCATCGTGATGGCGCCGTAACCGAGGAACGGCCGCGCCAGGTTGAAGCTGCCGTTCGCGGCCACGACATCGGCCGGCTGGGGGTAATTGATGTCCACGGGTTGGATCAGATTGTCGCCGCGCGAGCCGACGTAGCTCACGTCGATGAAACCACGGCTGTAGAGCTGACGCTGCATGCCTATATTCCACTGCTGAGTGCGTGGCGACTCGAACGGCACGCTGCTCGCGATCAAACTCCGAAGGCCTGCGGTTCCTGGCGCGACGCCGGCGGCCGGGTTCGACAGCGACGTGTTCTGGAGCGTCACCGTGTTGGCAAACGGCGGATTGACGAAGGCGTTCTGTTCGAATATGCCGACCAGCGGCTGGTCGAAATAGAGCCCGTAGCCTCCGCGGAACATGGTCGTGCCGCTACCCGTGGGATCCCATGAGATCCCGGCGCGCGGCTGGATATTGTTCTTGTCGGTCTCGTAGACGCCGCGGCCGAACGGGGAATTCTGGCCGGCGACGATGATGCCGTTGAGGGGATCTCCCGTACCGGCGATGATCAGTGAGCCAGCAGCGTTCGCGCGGGTCGGTGCGCGGCTCGCGTCATACAGGGCCGGCACGAAATTCGTCAGGACGTTGTTCTTGTCGATGATCTGCGGGTACAGCGCATAGCGGACGCCGTAGTCGAGCGTCACATTCGGACGCACGCGCCAGGTGTCCTGGACGAACATCTCGTAGCGGTTGAACCGCAGGTTGTTCGTGATGTCGATCTCGGACTCCGAGTAGCTGCACGCATTGCCGCAGAGGCCGTCGCGGTTGCCCGTCAGGAAGTTCTGGAAGGCGGTGCGTCCGCCGCCGGTTGCGAAGGTGTAACGCCCCTGGGTCTCGTTGTTGGCGTTCTCGTTCTTCTGTTCGAATGCCACCATCAGGCCGGCTTTATACACATGGTTTCCCCGCTGGTGCGTGAGATTGTCGGAGAGCGTGTGATTCCAGTACTGGATGTCGTAGCCTTGGATCGCTCCGGCTGAAGATATACCGGCGCCAAAAATGCCAGGGATACGATTTGCATTGTTTTCAGGGAACAGCTCGGGGATCTGGATCCCCAGGGCGCTGCGCGTATTGACGTTGGCCTCCGGGTCCTCCGTGGTGATGTGGTTGCCGGAGAGCTGGTATCGAAATTCGTTGAGCGACGGCCCAAGAGTGGTGCGAAGCTCGGTGGAAAAGACGTTGCCCGGCACGTCGGTCCGCGTGGCCGCGACATTCGGCACGGCGATGCCGAAGAAGAGCCCTCCGGGTTCGACGGTTTGGCTCAAGTCATGGGTGTAGCGGCTCACGAGCTTCCAGTCACGCGCGACGTCGAAATCGACGCGGATGACTTCCTGCCGCGTATTGCTCACGGTTGGATTCGAATTCACGAACCGGTTAATTCCCTCGTTGGGAGCCGGCCAGAGCGACAGCAGCTTGACGGCGTTGGGGTCACGGTCGGCCGGCGCGACGTAGTTCACGTTGGTTGGATCGTTCAGCCACGCCGGGTCGACGACCGTGGCCGTCGATGAGGTGGGCGCGCGCTCGATCCGGCGCCACTCCTGCGACCAGAAGAAGAACGCGCGCTGACGCGACGGCAGCAGCGGACCGCCGACGGTGTAGCCGAAGTTGTTGTAATCGAGATCGGGCGGCTTGCTGTTCAGATCCGGGTTGCTGCTGCGCTTGCGCGACCAGGAGTTCGCATTCAGCTTGTCCGTCCTGAAAAACTCGTAGGCCGTGCCCGAGAATTTGTTGGTGCCGCCGCGAGTGATGATGCTGACCACGCCGCCGCCGCTACGGGGGAACTCGGCCGCGTAACTGCTCGTGATGATCTTGAATTCCTGAATCGACTCGAGCGTTGGCGTCGACAGAAGAGTGACATTGGAACCGACGTCAACGTTCGAGACGCCGTCAACCAGAAAGTTGACGGCGTTGCGGCGGCCGCCGTTGATCGAAATGCTGACTACGTTCGTGAGGCCGAAATTCACCTCGTCAGCGAGGTCGCTCGACACCCCGGGGACGAGCGTCGCCAGTTGAAGGAAGCTGCGGTTGTTGAGCGGCAGCTCCTGCACCTGCGTTGGCCCCATCAGCGTCTGCACCGCCGGACTCGACTGGACGAACTGGGACGCGGCACTCACCTCGACGGCCTCCGTCACACCGACGCCGAGCTTGGCGTTGACATCCAGCCGATCGCTCACGTGCAGCTCGATCCCTTTGGCGACGCGCGGCTGGAATCCGGACAGAGTGAAGGTGATCTCGTAGGTGCCTGGCTGCAGCGCCGGCGCGAGGTATCGGCCTACCTCATTCGACACGAATTCGTTGGTGCGCCCCGTCTGCACGTGCTTGACGGTGACGGTCACGCCAGGCAGCACCGCGCCGGTCTGGTCGGTGACCAGCCCCTGGATGCTGCCGGTGGTGTCTTGTGCGACCGCGGGGAGCGCGAACGCGCCCAGAAGTGCGAGCGTGAGGAATGCCTGCGATATCAGTCGTCTCATGGAAGCCCCTGGTTACGCTGTGAACAGAAGATTAGGCGCGGTCACAGACATGAATGACCGAACTTTAAGGCGGTGGGACGGGAAAGTCAATTGCGCGCTGCTCCCCCGACCTCGCGGGGATTCGGCCAGACCGCGTCCCTTTTTTCCGGCCAGAAACCCTCTGCTCCAGGCGGTCCCGCAACTGCTGGTTCAACTCCGCGGCGCGCGCAAACGCGGCCTCGGCGCCGGCACGGTCCGCGGTGGCCGACCGGGCACGGCCGAGCAGGAAGTGGGCGCTCGGGTCCTCCGGCGCCAGCTCGATCGCCCGTTCGAGCGCTTTGACCGCGTCGGGGGCCCGTCCCTGGTCGAGGCGGGCACGCCCGAGCGCGCGCCAACCCTCCGCATGCCCGGGCGTACCGGTCGTCAGGCGCTCGAGCCAGGCCGCCGCCGGATCGACGTTGCCGCGATCCAGTTCGAGTTCAGCCCGATATTGCAGCGCGGGCGCATACGACGGATCCGCGGCGAGCTCGCGGTCCAGCGCCGCTGCCGCCTCGTCATACCGGCGCTGCTTATAGAGCAGCAGACCGAGTGAGTAGTGCCCGCGTAGCACCGCCGGGTCCGCCTCGAGCGCCGCGCGATAGGCGGCTTCGGCCACGGGCCAGTCGTGTTCGGCATCGGCGGCGTCCCCGACGAGCAGCAGGGCGACCCCGAGTGCGGCCCGGGCGGATGCCGGCGCGTCCCTGTGCCCCTTGTAACGGCCGAGCGTCTCCGCCGCCGCCGCCGCGTCACCGGACTTCAATTGCGCGAGCCCGAGGTTCACCCACGCCCCCTCGAGCGTCGCGTCGAGCCGCAACGCGTCGCGCGCGGCGGCGATGGCACCGGCATAGTCACCGGCGGCGCTCCGCAGGGCGGCGAGGTTGACCTTCAACTCGGCCCATGCGGGCGCGATCCGCTCGGCCTCCTCCATCGTCCGCACTGCCTCGGTCAGGCGTCCGGCGGCCGCATGCTCGTCCGCGGTCGCGGCAAGCGCCGCCGCACGTTGCCGAGCGTCCTTGGTCTGAGCGCCCGGGAGGTCCGGCGCACCGAACCCCAGGCACACCGCGATCAGCAGGCCCCACATGCCCGGATCATATAATGGCGTTCTCATGCGAGTGTTCGCCGCCTTCGCCGCGCTTGTCCTGCTGTTCGGTTCACGAGCCGCGGGGCTGATCACCGCCGAGCAGGCCAGCGCGCCGACGCTGTCGTTCACGGACGAGGCCGCCACGGCCGGGTTGACCGCGTTCCGTCACGTCGGCGGGTCTACGCCCGACAAGCGCTATATCCCCGAAGTGATGAGCGGCGGCGTGTGCGCCGCCGATTTCGATCGCGACGGCTGGTCGGACCTGCTCTTCGTGAACGGCGGCAGCTTCGAGAGTGCAGCCGGTAAGGCCTCCCCGCCGCCGCACGGTCTCTTCCGCAACACCGGCGGCGGCAAGTTCGCCAACGTCCTCGAGCGCTCCGGGATCCGCAACGCCGGATGGGGGATGGGATGCGCGGTGGCGGACTACGACAACGATGGCGATCCCGACATCTACCTCACGAATTTTCTCGCGCCCAATCAGCTCTGGCGGAATGACGGCGACTGGCGTTTCACCGATGTGTCCGGCTCATCCGGCACGGCAGGTCCACGCGGGCGCTGGAACACCGCCGCGACCTTCGGCGACTACGACGGGGACGGACGGCTCGATCTGTTCGTCGCCGGGTATGCGCATCTCGATCCCGCGGCACTACCCGAACCCGCCGATACCCCCGACTGCCGCCATCGCGGCCTGGTCGTCAACTGCGGACCTCGCGGCCTGAAGGGCGAAACGGACCTGCTGTTTCGCAACGACGGGAATGGTACATTCAGCGGGGTCACCGCCGCGATCGATCCGAAAGCGTTCTACGGTCTCGGCGCGGCCTTTCTCCCGCTCGGCACCGACGGCGCGGTCAGCCTCTACGTCGCCAACGACTCGACGCCGAATGCGCTGTACACGTTCACCGGCAAGGCTATCGATGAAGGGGCGCTGGCGGCTGGCGCGGCACTCAGCGAACAGGGGCACGAACAAGCGGGCATGGGGATCGGCTGGGGCGACTACGACGCGGACGGCCTGATCGACCTGTACGTCACCAATTTCGTGGACGACTACAACACACTCTACCGCGCGCTCCGTCCGCAGCAGTTCGAGGACGTCACCCGCCGCGCCGGCCTCGCGCAGCCGACGTGGCTCTCCATGGGATGGGGCACGGCGTTCGCCGACTTCGACCGGGACGGCCGCGACGACGTCATCGTGGTCAACGGCCACGTCTATCCGCAGGTCGATTCGCTCGAACTGCCGTCGAAGTGGCGGATGCCGCCCCAGGCCTTTCGCAACACCGGCGGCGGCCGCTTCGAGGAAGTGCCGCGCGCCCTGCTCCCCGGTACGGCGGTGGGACGCGGTCTCGCCATCGCCGATTTCTGGAACGACGGTTCGGTCGGCGTGGCGGTGAACAACCTGGACGGATCCCCCGCGTTATACCGGCCGACGGCTACGCCCAACCGGTACATCGGCCTCCAGCTCGAAGGGACGCGGATCCCCGATGCGACCGGCGCACGCGTGGACATTCGCTGGGCAGGAGGCCGGGCAACGCGTCTGGTCGTCAGTGGCGGCAGTTATTTGTCCTCGCACGACCCGCGCGTGCACGTCGGGGTCGGGGACGCGAAGACCGTTGACGTTGAGGTCATCTGGCCAGGCGGAGGGCGCCAGACGCTCCGCGGCCTGGAAACCAACCGGCTGCACCGTATTCGCGAAGCCGCGAAGAAGGTCCCGTAGTCGCGCGCTGCGTTTCCCGATCCAGACCGGTCGAGTCCTATCGGCGGGCACCCCTGCACCCCGCCTGGCCGCGTCGACGTGACCGTGAAATCCCAGGGGGGACGACTGCTCAACGCCGTCTCGCTTCAGTACCGATAGCGCATGACGAACTGGAGCACGCGCGGGCTGTACGACGTGGCCACGGTGTTGATCGTGCCGAAGGCGCCCGAGTTGATGTCCGTGTTCGGGAACCCGAACTGCACCTGGTTGAAGACGTTGAAGGCTTCGATCCGGACGGCCAGGTCGTCGCCGCTCCAGGGCAGCCGGAAGACCTTCGACAACGCCATGTCCACCTTGCGGAGGCCGTCGCCGTAGAAGGCATTGCGCGGCACCAGGTTTTCAAGCCGGTCGGTGATCGTCACCGGCCTGAAGGCCGCGCGTGGCAGCAGGGTCTGCGCCGCGTCCCGGTTCCGGGAGGGTCTCATGACCGTGAGGGGCCGCGCGCTGCGCTGTACGCGAGGGTCTCGACCTTCGATCAGGAGCCGGAGAACCAGCTCACCGAGTTGCGTCGGTACACCACGGCACACGGGTGGGATGCCATCGAGTTCGTGGATCACGGCGTCTCCGGCTCGAAGGAAACACGACCCGCCCTTGACCGCCTGTTGAAGGACATCCGTCAACGGAAGGTCGATGTGGTGGTCGTCTGGTCGCTCGACCGTTCAACACACCGTCCGCGAAAGGAGTGTTTGTCGGACAGTCTCGTCCGATCAGGACCTTGTGCAATCGTGCCGACAGCCTGCTCAGCGAAGAATGCTTCACGATACACGCAGCCTGAGATGAACATAAGCCAGAAACCGAAACTCTATCTCGTTGGCCCTTCCGAGGTGAAGTATGTACTTAAGGTTGGACCCTTTCGCATGGCCGCCATAATGGCGGCGTCAGGAGGGTGCATGGCGGACCGCATTGCAGGACGGCTCAAGCTTCGAGTCAAACAGCGGCGGCGGGTCGTGGAGTATGCGCTGGAGCAAGGCATCAAGCCCGCGGCGCGGCATTTCGGCCTCGCACGGCGGACGGTGCGGACGTGGGTGCCGCTGGAACACCGGGGGCGAGGAGGGTTTGGTGCCGCGGTAGCCGGCCACACGGAAGCGGCGATTCCAGAGACGACCCGGGAGCTGATTCGGATCGCGCGTGTGGACCACCGGTATACAGGCGGGCGGCGAAACCGATTGCGACCGCTGTTGCCGAAGCCCGCGGCGAACGTGTTCAACCACACCACCTGGGGCGCGCCTGTGACCGGGTTCACGGCGAACAACTTCCTGCGCTTCACGCCGGGCAGTGCGTTCGTGGATCCGCGCACCATCCAGGTCGGCCTCCGCGTGCAGTTCTAGCGGCGGGGACAGCGACGCGTGCGACCGCGACGGGGGCAGCGACCTTTCGGCGCTGCCCCCGTTTTCATTTGACCTGAGCCGCGGAACGATCATGACCACACGCCGGACCGCGCTCAAATCGCTCGCCGGTGTGTTCATGGCCGCCGGCAGCACGTCGCCGGGAACGCGCCCTCCAGCGGCCTCTGCGCAACCCGCCAACCCCGCGCCAGGCGCGTTCCGCAAGGCGGTCCTGATCTCGATGCTCCCGAAGGAGCGCTCGTACGCGGAGCGGTTCGCGATCGCGGGCGCTGCCGGGTTCGAAGCGGTGGAGATGCAGACGATCGAGCGACCTGACGAGGCCACTGAAATTGCCGAGGCTGCCAGCACCCTGCTGGTCCCTGCGGTGGTCGATCCGGCGACGTCCTACCGCGATGCATGGTCCCGGTCGCAACGTGTCATTCGTGAGCGGCTCCTGCCAGTGGCCACGCAACTGAAGGTCACGATTGCGGTCGAGGAGGTCTGGAACAAATTTTTACTCAGCCCGATCGAGTTTGCCCGCTATGTGGATGAATTCGATTCTCCCTTCGTGCGGGCCTACTTCGATGTGGGAAACGTGGTGTTCTACGGCTATCCACAAGACTGGATCCGCACGCTCGGTGCCCGGATCGCGCGGGTGCACCTGAAAGACTTCCAGCTGGATCGGCCGAACGGGCGTTTTGCGTGGAAGAACCTGGGCGAGGGGGACGTCGACTGGCCGGCGGTGAGCGCGGCACTCGCGGAGGTCGGCTACCGCGGATACGTGACCACAGAAGTGCCAGGCGGGGATGCCGCCTACCTCCGCGACCTCGCCGGTCGTATCGACCGGCTGCTCCGCTCCCCGCCGGCTGCCCCAGGCGGCAACCTCGGGGTCGCATAGGGCGCCGCGTCTCTCCACCGGCTATGCCGGAGCGGTCGGCACGGTCGACGGGGCGGTGGCGAGCCGCGGTGTGCCGCCTCGCGGCCGGAACAACACCAGGAACAGCAGTGCAACGACCGCGGCGGCGGCCGCCGGAATCAGCCAGATCGTCTGCCAGTCGTGCCCTCCGCCCGCAACGGTGTAGGCTTCAACGACGCGGCCCGACGCCCACGCACCGATGAACATGCCGGCGCCGAGCGTGACGAACGCGATGAAACCCTGTGCCGCGGCCCGGATGCGCACGTCGGCACGCTGGTCCACATAGATCTGTCCCGTCACGAAGAAGAAGTCGTAACAGATGCCGTGCAGGAGAATGCCGCCGTACAACATCCACGCGAGGTCGCTGGCGTTCCCCTGCGCGAACAGCACGTAACGCACCGTCCACGCCGCCATCCCGATCAGCATCGTGGCCTTGACACCCAGCCGCGCCAGAAACCACGGCATCAGCAGCATGAAGCCGATTTCAGACATCTGCCCCAGCGTCATTTTGGTCGCCGGCTCCGCCACCCCGATCTCATTGAGGAAGAGATTGGTGAAGGCGTAGTAGAACTGCAGCGGGATGCAGAGCAGAAACGAGCCGATGACGAGGGTTGCAAAGGACCGGTCCTTCATCAGCGCCAGCGCATCCAGGCCAAGAGCGGCGCGGACGCTGACCGGCCCCACCGCAGGTTTGGGGGGCGTGTGCGAACGTCAACATTGCCGACCGGTCAGCCGCCAGGCAGCTTGGCTTCTCGTCGCCATGTCCGTTCATCCCAACGGTGCTGTCGCACCCGCGCGCCAGCACATGGCGAGGATCGACCAGGTGGTGTTCTGCGTGCCGCCGGACACAAACGGGGCGGCGTCGGCGAGGTAGACATTTGGCGCGTCGTGCAGCCGGCAGAACGGATCGGTGACCGACGTCTTGGGATCCTTGCCCATGCGCGCCGTAC
>JACDDJ010000726.1 GCA_013817065.1 Acidobacteriota bacterium | reverse complement strand
CCATGGCGCCGGCCGGTGGCACTTTCACGTTCCACTCGGTCACCTTCTCGAACGGACCCGTGAATGGCTCGAGGACGCGATCAAACTGGAGGCCCATCTGGAACGCCAGCGGCCAGCCGGCGTTGTCGTACGGCGCCGTCGGCGGCGCTCCGGGATACGGGATCACGTTGGGGTGATCCTGCGGCTCGAACATGTCGATCACTTGCGGACGAAAAGCCTGCGCCGTCATCACCACGAACGATCCCGCCGGATACTTCTTGGCGCCGGCCTCGAACGCAGCCGTCGCACGGTGGACGGTCACGTTCACTTCCCGCAGCGCATTGATGAACTTCACAGCGGTGGGGAAGTCGGCCTGGTCGGAGGGAATAATGTAGCCACGCGGATCGCGCAGTTCCGGTTTGCGCAGCGCCGCCCACCCGTCCGCATCGTTCGCCGTCAGCGCGTTCACACGGGACGGCGCCGGCGTCCACGTGTCCTGGCTCCCTCGCGTGATCGCGCGCTGCCCCATCTTGAAGATGTTGAACAGCAGGTGCTCGCGGTTGCGCGCCGCGTAGTCGATCACCGCGCGATTGAACGACATCGAGTAATCGATCGACTGTTTGAACTTCCATTCCTGCGGCGCAATCGGGTACGGGTAGTCGCGATTCGGCAGCTGCCGCTCCGGACGAAACGGAATTCGCATCGGCGCCGGGTTGCCGATCGTCTCGGTGAGGATCGCGATGATGTTATGGAAGTTCCCGGTGTTGCGGATCCCTCCGTTCCACCATCCGTCGTACGGCCCTCCCGACGCCATCGTCAAGCCGGGCTTGCCCTCGGAGGCCATCCGCTGGTGCATGTGGGTCCCGAGCGCCTGCAGGCCGAGGATCAGGAGCGGATCGAGGTTGTAGTTGTAAGGATCACGCTGCGGTGAGGACCACGCCACCGTGCCGGCCGGTCCGCTCTGGTGATGGTTGTAGAGGATCTGCGGCATCCACTCGTGGTAGAGGATGCGATTGATGTTCTCCGTCTCCTTCTGCGTGGATGCGAAGAAGTCGCGGTTGTTGTCGTGACCGATGTACTGGTGATACAGCCGCGGCAGCCCTGCGGACGAGCGTTGCTCCGGCACCGGGTTGCGCATGTACCAGTCCGCCACCAGGTCGTGTCCATCCGGATTGGCGTGGACGAAGAGGATGATCGTGTCGTTGAGAAACCTGATTGTCTCTTCGTCGGTGCGGCTGACCATCTCGTAGACGATCTGGATCAACTGCTGCGCGCCGAGCGTTTCGTTGGCGTGAAGTCCGCCATCGATCCACACGATCGCCTTGCCTTCCTTCGCCAGCGCGCGCGCATCGGCGTCCGATAGTCCCTCCGCGAACCCGAGGCGTTGCGAGATCTGCTTGTAACGCGCGAGGTTGCGGTGGTTCTCGGGGGAGGTCACGATCGACATCAGGTGCGGGCGTCCTTCGGACGTCTTGCCGATCTCCTGGACCGTCATGCGGTCCGACTCCGCGTCGAGCTTGCGCCAGTAGTCCGCAAGCTGCTTATAGTTGGCGAGCCGGTAATCGGCGCCGATCTCGAAGCCGAACTGTTGCTGCGGCGAGGTGATCGTCGTCTGCGCGGCGGCACCGATCCATTCGGCCGCGTGAAACGCGAGAATGAGAGCGGTCGCGCACACCAGCGTCACGGTGCGTGAACCGCGGGCTCTGAGACCGGCCCTCAGGGTGCGTGTAGCGCAGGCCCTCAGGCCTGCCGGAGAGGGCGCCGACTTGTTTCGCATGGCGGGAAGTATATGAAAGCTTTGATTCATCTGTGGTCCGACTATCTCTGACCCTACTGCTACCTCGAGCTCCCGGTGCTCGAGGCGGTCACCCGCCGGTTCGGCGCGCAGGTCGAAGTCAGGTGGCACGCATACGAGCTTCGGCCATCGCCCGTGCCGCTGCGGGATCCTGACAGCGACTACATCAGCGAGCACTGGCAGAACCGCGTCCTGCCGATGGCGGCCGAGCGCGGATTGACGATGAGAGTGCCGCGAAGGGCACTCAGGAGCCGCCCCGCGCTGCAGGCAACCCTGTTTGCCCGCGGACAGGATCACGCGCAGTTCGAGGAGTTCCACTCCCGCGTGTTTCGCGCCCGCTTCGCGGATGACGCCGACATCTCGGACCTCGCCGTCCTCGGAGAGATCGGCCGCGCCGCGGGCCTTGGTTCCGATGCGCTTGCCGACGCGGTCAAGAGCGGCGCGCACCTGGAAGAACTCGAAACCGACCTCGCGCTCGCCCAGGCCATCGGGATCAACGGTGTCCCGGCCGCACTGGTCGGGCCGGACACGACCGACTTCGCGGCCTTCGCAGGCGACGCCGAGCCCGTGATCGGCGCCGTCCCCGAAGAGTGGATGGCAGGTGCCGTCGAGCGTGCGCTGAGTGGCGACCGAAGCCACGCCCGCCTGCGCCGCCGCTTCCGTGACGGCGAATAGCCTTCGGCTCTTCCCCAACTTCCAACGCCCAATTCCCAACTCCCAATCCGCAATCGGCAATCCGTCAATCAGCAGTCGTCAATGTGTCCAGCGCTCAAGAGTTGGTTGGAAGTTGGGAGTTGGGAGTTGACCCCCGTCAACTCCGCGTGTGTGTGTTAAGCTGCGCTCGCTTTACGGCCGCGTGGCGCGGCCGATCACGGTGACCCGGCACGGCGTCCGGGATGGAGACTCGATGGCACGCGGCACATCTTCGCAGGCCCGCCACATCCGTATC
>JACDDJ010000124.1 GCA_013817065.1 Acidobacteriota bacterium | reverse complement strand
GTGGGCCCATTCCTCGAGTTCCTGCCCGGCCGCGTGCACGCGGGCGGCCTCGAACATCTTGGCCATCGAGAAGAACGCGGTCCCGTAGTTCGGCCCGCCGCCGATGAAGATCAGCTTGTCGGTCAGTCCGGCACGCTTTCCCAACTCTTCGAGGATAGGGCTGGCAACATCCAGCGTCTTTTGCATGCCGTCCGCCTGAGCGGCGATCTCGTCCAGTTTGACGCTGACCTCGGTGGCGCTCATCCGGCCGCCGACCTCGGCGATATGAAGCGCAATGCAGTACTCCAGCAGCATCGAAGCCATGTACGACGACGTGCCGGGCGCAAAGCGACGCTCCGCGTAGCCAAGGTCGAGGGCGACATCCGCCTCCTGCGCGATCGGGCTATCGGGAGCGCTCGTCCCGGAAGCGGTGCGGATCCCGCGTGCGCGAGCCATCATCACGGCTTCGACAGTACGGGACACCCGTCCGGAGTTGGAAATTCCGACGACCAGCGCATCCTTCGGCGCGTAGGCGCACGAATATCGGGAGAACTCGAGCGCCTGCATGGCCTCCGTCGGCACCCCACTCCATGCTTCGAAGGCAAGGCGAGTCGCCATCCCGCAATACCATGAATCGCCGCAGCCGACGAGATACACCCGCGACGGTGGTTTCTCGAGCGCAAGCCGGTCGCGCACCTGTTCGTACACAACGTGCGGGGATTGCCGGATAAAGGGCACTTGTGCCTCGATGCCCGCCATCATGTTCTGCCATTGCAAATCCATCTGCGTGTAATCCATACTGCGCCTCCGTGGAGCCAGGGTCACCTCTCAGGCGAGTGCAGGCCATAGCCCTGCCTCCGCGATAAGTGCCGCCGCTTCCAGCTGTTCAAATTCTATTGCTGGCAGGCTGTCTTTGCCGCAACTGTGTTCAATCGCGCCTGCGCTTCGGCCCGGGTCGGCTGTGCGGTGGCAAGGGCGCCGACCGCCTCAGCCACATAGGACGCTGACACCGTGCCATGCTGCGCGGCGGCAACCGGGTCGCTCGTGATCAGATAACCGGCGAGGAAGCCGCCGCAATACGCATCGCCTGCACCGGTCACGTCCTGGACCTGCGCCGGATAGGCGGGCACGTGCGTCAGCCGGTCACCGCCTGTTTCGTAGACCAGCGATCATTCGGCTCCCATCTTGATCACCACGACCTTCGGCCCCAGCTGCGCAAACTCCCGCGCCGCGAGTTCGGGAGCATTGGAGCCATACAGCAGCCTGGCTTCGATCTCGCTGGGCAGGAAAAAATCCACGTTGGTCAGCGCGGCGCGGATAGCCGTCGCGTGGCCGATGACCCAGGATTCGTGGGGATCCAGTGAGATGAAACGCCCGGAACGCTTAAGTGCTGCTATCAGGGCGATCTGCTGCGGAGCAGGGGCAGACGCGATGTGATAGGCAACGCCGTCCAGGCATCGGGGAGGGATCTCCTCGGGATTGAGTGTCATGGCCTCGTTCGTGCCCGAAGTCAAATGGTTGACGAACTGCCGTGCGCCGTCCGCCTCGTACAGCGCCCAGTCGTGCAGGTTCGGAACGTCTACAGGGCAGACGCCCACCATGATGCCCCGGCTCTCGATTTCCTCGAGTCGGCCCGCCGGATAGTCGTTCCCGATTCGAGCGAGCATACCGACTGTGTCCAGCCAGATGCGGGCTCCAAGAGCAGAGAACAGCACGTTGCCGCCGGCCTGTCCCATCCAGGTCCTGCCACTCGGCCAGAGGACGATATCGTCAATCGTGAAGTTTCCAATGGTGTAGAGAGCTGCCGGGTTCACAGGAAGCCTTTCACGAGGACGCCGATGCCCCGATACCGGGAAACTGCCCTCGCAGAAAGGTTGTGCCCGCTTTGAACGCCTGCAGGTCGGCGGCGGAGGGATTGGCCGGTAACCCGCCGGTCAACATGCCGCTCAGATCTTCCATGCCGCTCAGATCTTCGCTCAGATCTTCAATGATGAGCGGGAAAATGCGGAGTTGCTGATCGTAATTGAAGAAGAAGAACAGCTTGTCGCGCTTCACTGCGCCTACCGTATCCGTTGGCCCTTCTCCAGTCAACGACAGCGTTCGCGCGACTGGTGAGTGTTGACAGAGCCATTGCTCAAAAGATATGTATGCGGATATCTTGAGCACTCACCTACCCTACCTTGACGGCGCGCTCAATCCTGCCGTCCCTGCTGGCTGTCTTGACGGACGGGCGCACATTCATCGAGGCGGTGGAGCACGCGACGTGCGCTGCAGGCTCTGTTCCGGATGGGAGATCCTGCAATCATGATGACACGTAGCACCGGCCGCACGCTGAGGACGTGCCGAGCTTCACGCTTCCTTCTGTGGATGGCCCTGAGCGCGGCCGCGGTCACCGGACTCCCGGCCGCGGTGTACGGCCAGAGCCAGGCGATCGATGGAACGATTGAGGGGCTCGTTCGAGGAGACGCCAAACAACTCCTGCCGGGCGCGAAAGTTCGGGCCGTCAACGTGGGGACGGGCTATGAACGGGAAGGCGTGACGGATGAATCCGGTCGCTACTCATTGACGCTGTTGCCGCCAGGCAATTATGTCGTGATCGCCGAGATGACAGGATTCGGGACCGTCACCCAGCCGAATCTGGCGCTCAGGGCGGGCCAGGTGCTGACGGTCGAATTCGACATGTCGACGACGCAGTTTGCCGAGTCGGTACAGGTGACGGCGCGGTCCTCGTCAGTCGAAGTGGCTCGCACGGTGGTCAGCAACACCTACGACCAGAGAGTGGTCCGAACTATTCCGACGATCGGCCGCAGCATCATGGACTTCTTCACGCTGCAGCCCGGCGTCAACGCTCGACCACTGTCAACGGGGGGATCGGGGACCGGGACGCCGACCACCACCTATGGCGGCCTTGGTTTCCGGCAGATCAACGTGGACGGCGTGTCCAACAATCTGCAGGGGGGCGCCAGAAACGTCGTCATCAGCCAGGAGGCTGTTGAAGAATTTCAGACGGTGACGAACTTCTCGGCGGAGTTCGGCCGTGTCGCGGGCGGTCTGCAGAATGTGCTGACGCGGTCTGGAACCAACCAGCGTCACGGATCCGCGTTTCTCTTCACACGACAGAAGTACCTGAGCTCGAGGCCTTTCCTCCTGCCTGCCGGCGCCCCCTCGCCGGAGTTCGCGCGCTACAACTACGGATTCACGTCCTCCGGCCCCGTGTCGAAGGATCGCGCGTTCTACTTCGTGAGCTACGAGCGCTGGAGGCAGGACCAGCCGACGGTCTCCACAATCACGCCGCAGAACGCCGCGACTCTGGGCATACCGTCAGGCAATATCGGCGCGTTCAACACGTCGTTCCGGGCCCATACGCTCACGGCACGGACGGACGTGCAGCTGCGCGGGAACAATCGTCTTTCAGCGCGCTACAACTATTACTACGATCGCGAGTCACCGCTCGGCGGCGGGCTTTCGTCGCGCGCTGTCGCGGCACGGTTCGACGAGAATCCCTACTCGTACACGGTGCAGTTCGTCTCGGTGATCGGGTCGAACATCGTCAACGAGAGCCGGTTTCTCTATGCCATCCGCGGCATCAGCAACGGCGTGTCGGCGAGCCCTGATGCGCCGAATATAAACATCAGCGGCATCGGCAGCTTCAACGGCAACGCCAACGGCAACCGTATCACCAAGGAAAAAGGGGTCCACATCATCAACAACCTGTCGATCACGAAGGGGCGGCACCTGGTGAAGACAGGTATTGACCTCCTCCCGGTCTCGTTCCGGGAGCGCACGACGAACATCAACGGTCAGTTTACATTCGGAGGCCTCCCCGCCGTGGCAGGCGTACGGGGCGCCGTAACACCGCTCGACCAGTTTCTCCTGACGGAAGCGCGACAGATCGATCCCGCAACGGGACGGCCCTACGGCTACTCGCGGTTCACCCAGTCAATCGGGGCTGAGTTCTTCGAGGCGGCGACCTTCAATCAGGGCTATTTCGTGCAGGACGACATCAGGCTGACGAACACATTGAAGCTGAATCTCGGCCTGCGCTACGAGCGCTTCACGCGTCCGGACTCGAACTTCAATCCGTTGCTGCCCGCGACGGAGTCATTTCCGTCGGACGGCAACAACTGGGCGCCGCGCTTGGGATTTGCCTGGGATCCGTTCGAGCACGGGCGGACCGTGCTGCGTGGCGGCTACGGGATCTATTACAACGTCGTGGTCACGCAGACCTATAACACCTTCCTCCGCAGCAATGGCCTCGACGTCGTCAATCTCAACGTGACGCCCACAACCCCAGGGGCGCCGGTGTTCAGCCGAACGCGGATCGAGCCGCCGCGCGGCGTCGCGGTCGTGTCAGACGTACGCGTGATGGATCCCGACTTCGAAGATGTTCAGGTCCACAACTGGTTCGCGACGGGCGAGCACGAATTGTTCAAGGACTATTCGCTGGCAGTGACCTATCAGGGGACGCGCGGCACCAAGCTGCCGATCTCATTGAACACCAACCTCGCGCAGGTGGGGACGCTGCCTGACGGGCGCCTGCGCTATACCACCGCCGGCCGGCCGGACCCGCGCTTCGGCAATATTTTCGTCGCCTCCTCCATCGGCGAGCAGCAGTATCACGGACTGGTCACAACCCTCACGAAACGGTTTTCCCGCGGCTATTCCCTGCAGGCCGCCCACCACTTGTCGAAAACAACCGGAATCGCATTCACCAACGACTTCATCGGATTTGGCATTTTCACGACGCCATCCGATCCGCTGAACCTCGAAGTCGATCGTGGCCGCGGGGACTTCGATATGAAGCACCGGTTCACCATCACCGCCAACGCCGAACCAAGATTTGGTGGCCTGTCCGGAGCGGCCGGAACACTGCTGAATGGCTGGCAGGTCTCCAGCAGGCTGATCGCGTCGAGCGGGTACGCCTTCGACGCCAGGACGGGGCAGGACACCAATGGCGACACCGTCTTCAGAGACCGCCCAGCCGGTATCCCGTACAACGCTTTTGCGCTCCCGAATTACTTCACGCTCGACCTGCGGTTCTCGCGCAACATTCAAGTGACCAGCGGCACGAAGGTCGAGCTCATCGCCGAGGGATTCAACCTGACCAATCGCCTGAACCCCACGAACGTGAACAGCAACTACGGCCCCGGTACATCGCCGAGCGCCACGTTTAATCAGATCACCGCCGCGGAGACTCCGCGTCAGTTTCAGCTCGCCGCGCGTTTCTCGTTCTGACCGTTCGACACGCAGTACGGCGCTGGGGCGTCCCTGCGTGTCATAGTTCCCAGGGCCGCCGGAGGCGGGCGGAGAATCCTGCTCAGCTCGAGCGGCTGCCGAGAAGACCACTTGTGAAATCTGCAGCACTCCGAGCAGCTCCAGTTGCACGGGGATGGCGGGCGCGGCTGTAACCGCACATGCCTCCGGTGGTCTCACCAATCGGCCTAGGATTTTGCCCGCGAGCCTGGGGTACGCGCAGACCTCGCTGATATTGTTGCGTCGATGCGGTATCGAAGAATGCGTGGATTCTCTACGTTGGGGGTAACTGAATGAAGCGTCCCTGGGCGGTCGCCGCGCTGATCGCTGTCGTACTCGGCGCGGTCGTGGTCTTCGTCGTTCGGATGCCTCAGAGGGGCGCCGAAGATGACTCCGCCTTCGCCGACCTCTACAACCAGCTACCGTATCAGGAGCTGTTTCCGCTCGGCGAGGGACCCATCGAGATAGACGGACGGCCGCGTCGGATCCGCATTGGTTTCTCCCAGACTGGATTCAATCATCCGTGGCGTGTCGAAATGGTCAACAGCGCCCGGGCGGAGGTGGCGCGTCATCCTAATGTCGAGCTGGTCGTCACGGACGGAAAAGTCGATGTGGTGAAGCAAAGCGGCGACATTGCAGACCTGCTCGCGCAGGGTGTCGACGCGATCATCGTGAGCCCCGTCGAGGATGCGGGCTTGCGGGCCGCGATGCGACGCGCCATGGGTGCCAGCGTGCCGGTCATTGTCCTCGATCGTGACGTGGAGGTGAACAAAACGCTCTTCATCGGGCAGGACAACGCCAGCATGGCGGCGGCAGTTGCGGAGGTCATGGTGGAGCGGTTGCGCGAAAAGCACGGCGAGGTGAAGGGGAACGTGCTCGAGATTACCGGGTTGCTCGGCTCGAAGCCCGCCATGGGGCGGCACGAAGGCTTCCTGTCGGTGGTGAAACGGCATCCTGGCATCACCGTGCTGGCCAGCGGCGACGGGCAATGGATACGTGAACCGGCGGTGCGGCTGATGGAGGACTGGCTCGTCCGGTTTCCCGCCATCGACGCGGTCTTCTCTCACGCGGAGGAGTCATCCTGGGGGGCGCAGCTGGCGATTGAACGAGCCGGACGCAAGGGTGAAGGCATCCTCCATTTCACTCATGACGGATCCAATCACGGGTTTTGCTCCGTCGAAGCCGGGCTCTTCGCCGCCGACGGCAATTACACACCATACCTCGGCCACATCGGAGTGCGCGCTGCGCTCTACGCGCTGATGGGCCGGGAGATGACGACGGCCCAGCCGTACGAGTTTGGACACCGCCTGCGCCTGGCAGACTTGCCGGTCGTCACTGCTCAGAACGTAGGCGAGTGGCGCAGACGGGGATGGGGCGAGTGGAACCCCGCCGCATGCGCAGCGCCGACGAAATGATGCCCGTTGTGGCGCTCGGACAGCAGGGCGACCTCGCCGTCGATCGGCACATCCTCGAGCTGCAAGGCATCAGTAAGCGCTTCCCCGGCGTGGTGGCGCTTGACGCCCTTTCCTTCGGGATTCGCGAGGGGGAGATCCATGCCATCGTGGGCGAGAACGGGGCCGGCAAGTCAACGCTTGTAAAGATCTTGGCTGGCGACCAGCCGGTGGACAGTGGTGTGATCCTGTTCCGCGGCATGCCGCTTCGACTGCTGTCGCCCCGCGATGCCATGGACAGAGGCATCAACACCATCCATCAGGAATTGCACCTCGCCCCTCATCTGAGCGCAGCAGAAAACATCTTCCTCGGACGGTTCCCCCTTACCTCGGCACACCTCGTGGATCGCCGACGGCTCGTCAGCGACTCCAGGCGCCTTCTCCAACAGCTCGGGGTTGACTTTGATGTCGCCCGGCCGGTTTCGTCGCTTCGCATCGCGCACCGCCAGATCATCGAGATCGCCCGGGCACTGGTGCTGCAGTCGAAGGTGCTGATTCTGGATGAGCCGTCTGCGGTGCTGGGGCGTCACGATCTGCAGATCCTGTTCGGGGTCCTGCGTCGGCTCAAGGCCGGCGGGACGACCATCCTGTACATCTCCCACCGGCTGGAAGAGATCTTCGACCTGGCGGATCGCGTGACCGTCCTCCGAGACGGCTCCCACGTCGGCACCCGGGATGTCGGCGAGTTGAACACCGATAGCCTCGTCGAGATGATGGTCGGGCGGCCCCTCGCGCAGCTTTTTCCGCAGCGCGTCCATGAGCCCGGGGAGCTCGCGCTCGAAGTAAGGGGCCTCAGTCGACGGGGCGCGCTCCAGAACGTCAGCCTGCAGGTCCGCAGAAAGGAGATCGTCGGCCTTGTCGGTAAGGTGGGTTCGGGCCGCACCGAAGTGGCCAGGGCGATTTTTGGAGCCGACACCATCGAGAGCGGGGAGATTCGGGTGTTCGGCCGCTCTGTCACCATCACCTCCCCCAGGGATGCGGTGCGGCAGGGGATCGGGCTCGTGCCCGAGGATCGAAAGGGCGAGGGCCTCCTGCTGAAAAGGAGCGTCCTCGAGAACGTGACACTGGCCAATCTGTGGCGGTTCGTGCGCAAGGGCCTTCTGAATCTCCAGGCCGAGGCAGGCGCCGTCAGAGATTTTCAGGAGCAGCTGGTCATTCGTACGCCGGGCCTGCGCCAACTGGTGAAATATCTCAGCGGCGGCAATCAGCAGAAAATCGTCCTGGCCAAGTGGCTCAACTCTCGATGCGACATTCTCATCTTCGACGAGCCCACGCGCGGGATCGACGTCCGCGCGAAAGTCGAGATCTACAACCTGATGGAGCGGCTGGTCCGCGAGGGCAAGGCCATCCTGATGATCTCGTCGGAAGTCTCGGAAATCCTCGGCATGGCCGATCGCATCATCGTCATGAGGAGGGGATCGGTGGCTGGCGAGCTGTCCCGCCAGGAGGCCGGGGCCAGCTGGTCGACCGTGGAAACGCTGATGGAAGATGATCAGACCTCGAACGAGCCCGCGCGATGAAAGCCCTGGGTTCGGGCCTGCGCCAATTCGCCCCGGCGCTTCGCGCCGAACAATTCGGCAACCTCCTGATTTTCGCGGCGCTGATCATCATTGCGTCCGCCCTGTCCGATGCGTTTTTCACCAGGGGCAACCTGCTGAATGTCCTGCGTCAGATCTCCATCACCGGCATCATCGCGGTCGGGATGACGTTTGTGATCATTACCGCCGGGATCGACCTGTCGGTGGGGTCCACCGTGGGACTAGTGACCGTCCTGGCAGCGGCCGCCCAGCCGCTGGGAACTCTCAGCGTGATCCTCATCGGTCTCGCGGTAGGAGCGACAGTCGGGGTCCTCAACGGTATCGGCGTCGCATACGGACGTATCCCGCCCTTCATCATGACGCTGGCGACGCTCTATATCACCCGCGGCGTGGCGTTCCTGTACTCCGGCGGGTTACCACAGTACGGGATCACTGAAGGCTTCATCCGGCTGGGCAGTGGGTCGACCCTCGGGATCCCTAATCCGGCCGTTTATTTCCTTGGCTTCCTGCTGCTCGGAGGTGTGCTGCTCCGGCTCACCGTGTTCGGCCGCTACGTGTTCGCCATCGGCGCCAATGAGGAGGCCGCCAGGTTGTCAGGCGTGAACGTCGAGCTCTACAAGGTGCTGGTGTACGTTCTCAGTGGCACTCTCGCGGCAGTCGGCGGTCTGATCTACACGAGCCAACTCGGTATCGGCGTCGCCCTGGCTGGACAAGGCTACGAGCTCAACGCGATTGCAGCGGTCGCCGTAGGCGGCACGTCGTTTTTTGGCGGCCACGGCAGCATTCTCGGAACGTTTTTTGGGGCCGCCATCATCGGCATCGGCAACAACCTTCTGAACCTGACCCGTGTTGACCCCATGCTGCAGGATTTCGTCAAGGGGCTGATCATCCTGGGCGCCGTGCTCCTCAACAGGAGGAGAGCGTGAAGCCCCCCAAAGGCGCTGCTCGCGTCGAAGCAGGCTCCGGGCTTCGCGCCGCGCTCGTCAGGTACGGGTCGGCGCTGATCTTTATTGGGGTGCTCCTGGCTGCTTCGCAGGCCTCACCTGTCTTTCTCAGCCCGAACAACCTGGCCAACGTTCTGAGCCAGGTCGCCATCACGGGCATTATCGGACTGGGCATGACCCTGGTCATCCTGACCGGCGGTATCGATCTCTCTGTCGGAGCCGTGGTCGCGCTCGTCTCCGTGCTGATGACCAATACCCAGCAGTACGGTTTTCTCCTCTCCGTCACGCTCGCGCTGGTCGTGGGGGCCGTCGTGGGATGGCTGAACGGGGTCGGCGTGGTCTATGGCAGGATGCAGCCATTCATCATGACGCTTGGGAT
>JACDDJ010000725.1 GCA_013817065.1 Acidobacteriota bacterium | reverse complement strand
GGCTCGCACTGACCCGTCATCTCGTCGAACTCCATGGCGGCAGCGTCTCGGTGACGAGCGACGGCCACGGTCGTGGAGCCCGGTTCGAAATACGCCTTCCATCGCTCGGTCTCGCCCCATCCTGACCGACGGTCTCGAGCGGCCATCGTGGATCACCGTCGCGGTCGTCTGCGTCGCCGAGATCCTTAGCATGATGCCGTTCTCGATGTTCCTGGCGCTGCAGCCGCGCCTGCAGGACGCGTGGACGTTGAGCAACACCGCCTCGGGCTGGATCAGCAGTGCCTACTTCACGGGTTACATGCTGGCGGTGCCGGTCCTCGGCGGACTCACGGACCGTATCGACGCCCGGCGCGTGTGGCTCGGCGCGTGTGCCCTCGCCGGCCTCGGCTCGCTCGGGTTCGCGGTGCTGGCCGACGGCATCTGGAGCGCGGTCTTGCTGCAGCTCGTGACCGGCGCCGGACTTGCCGGCACCTACATGCCCGGCCTGAAGGTCATCACCGATCGGCTCGCCGCGACCCCGCGGCCACGGCACGTCGCGTTCTACACGACGTCGTTCACCATCGGTTCGAGCCTGTCGTTCTGGATCATCGGATCACTCGAGTCAGCAGTCTCGTGGCGCGCCGCCGTGGCACTCACTGCCGCCGGACCGTTGGCGGGTTGTCTTCTCGTCTGGCTGGTGTTGCGGGCCGTCCCCGTCTCCCCCCAGGCGCACGCGTCGCCCGGCGTTCATGTCACAGCGGTCCTCCGCTCGTCCGATTCGTTGCGTTACGTCATCGGATATTCCGCGCACGTCTGGGAGCTCTTCGCGCTGCGCGCCTGGGTGGTGCCCTTCCTCGTGTTTTGCCAGGAATGGCGCGGCGCGGCCCCGCCGGTCTCCGTTACGACGCTCGCCGCGATGGTCTCTCTCGTTGGTGTCCCGTCAAGCCTCGCCGGCGCCGAGCTCACGTCGCAGGCGCCACGCCGGCGGATCATCATCGCGGTCATGGTTACGTCGATCATCGCGAGCCTGCTGGTGATGCCGGCGGCGTTTGGATCCTGGTGGCTCTTGATCCTAGCGGTCTGCGGGTACAGCGCGTTCATCAGCGCTGACTCAGCGGCCCTGACTTCGGGGATCGTCGCGGTTGCACCAGCGGCAAGCCGCGGCACCGCGATGGCGATCTATTCAACGCTCGGGTTTGCGGCGGCGAGTGCGGGAACGTTTGCGGTGGGTCTGACGCTGGATCTGCTCGGCGGACAATCAGTCAAGAGCTGGACGGTCGCGTTCATGATCATGTCCGTGCCAAACCTTGTTGGCGCCTACGCGATCCGGCGGGTCACCTCGTAGCGCCAAGCGATCCGTCACCGGCTGTCGCGGTGCGCCGCGATCATCGCCGCCGCTGACGTCCGCGCATCGTCCTCGGTCGTCTTCCACCCGGAGACCGAGATCCGGAGCGCTGGCTCACCCTGCCACTGCGTCCCACCGGCCCAGCAGATGCGATCCTGCTGAATGCGCCGCGCGACGTCCGGGGTCACGTTTTCACCCGAGCTCGATCGAAAGCGGACCAACACCTGGTTCAGCACGACGTCGTTCAAGACCTCGACGCCGGGCTGGTCTCCCAGGCTCGCGGCGATCACCCTCGCGCACGCGCAGCAGCGATCGATCATCTGTTCGATGCCGCTTCGTCCCAGCGACTTGATCGCCGCGTAGACCGCATTCCCGCGCGCGCGGCGAGATGCTTCAGGCGTCCAGTCCTGCCCTTCGCGCTCTTCGTCGCCGCCACGAAGCAGATATTCGGCCGTCTGACTCATCGCCGCACGATGCGCGGCCGGGTGCGCCACGATCACGAAGCCCGAGTCATACGGGACGTTCAGCCACTTGTGACCATCGACCGTCCAGGAGTCCGCGGCCGCCACACCGCGCAACTGGTGGGCGAGCGACTTCGACACGGCAGCCCACAGGCCGAAGGCGCCATCCACGTGCAGCCATGCCCCCTTGGCGTGAACAATGGGCTCGATCTCGTGCATCGGATCGAACGCGCCGGTATTTACATTTCCAGACTGGGCGCACACGATGGTGGGTCCGGACGTTTCCGCCATCGCACATTCAAGGGACGCGGGGATCATCCGGCCTTGATCATCGCTGTCGGCGTAGATGATGCCGGCCGAACCGAGACCGATGAAGCGCGTGGCGTTTCGAATCGATGCGTGCGCCTGGCGGCCGGCAATGACGGTGATGCGCGGCGCCCCTTGAAGTCCGTCCGCTTCGACATCCCATCCGACGCGCCGGAGGACCTCGTGCCGCGCGGCCGCGAGTGCGGTCGTGTTCGCAACCGTTGCGCCGGTCACGAAGCCGACACTGGCCGATGAAGGCAACCCGAGGAGCTCGAGCAACCACCCCGCCGCGACGTGCTCGATCGCCGCTGCCGCGGGTGACAGGACATGAAGACCGGCGTTCTGATCCCACGCCGCGGTCAGCCACTCGGCCGCGATCGCTGCCGGCACACTGCCGCCGGTCACAAAGCCAAAGTACCTCGGCCCGGGCGTCGCCACGAGTCCAGGGTCGGCCGCGGCGGCAAAGTTCTCGATGACGACCTGCGGATCCTGCGACTCCTCCGGCAACGGCCCGCCCAGCGCCTGAACAAGTTCGCCGAAGGTTGCGTTCGGAAAGACCGGGCGCGTGTCAACGCCGGAGAGAAAGGACTCGGCGAGCTCGCGCGTCCGGTTCAGAACTGCACTTATGGGTGTGGGG
>JACDDJ010000123.1 GCA_013817065.1 Acidobacteriota bacterium | reverse complement strand
GCTCCGCACCGCGTATCTGTCCGCCGCGCGCGGCGACGCCGTCGTGCGCAATCACGCGGCGCGCCGCGTGGTCGAGTCGCAGGGGAAGGTGCAGTAGGCACTTGCGCTGAGGGTGCGGGCACTGACGCTGAGGGTGCGAAAACTGACGGTGACAGTGCGGCGGACCTGCGCTGAGGGTGCGGCGGACTTCGCCGAGGTGCGGGGCAATCACGGGCGACGCTTTTCTGTGGACACTCACCGCAAAGAACGCGATCGTCGCAGAACACTCCAACAATGGTTTCTTAGCGCCCTCGCGTCCTTGGCGGTGACGTATTTTGACGGCGTGATGCGCGTGTCCTAGGGCACCTGCTCCGCTCGCAGCTGCGAACCGGCATCTGTAAGCGACGCCGACACTCGCTTGCGCTTATATGGGGCGATGACCTGAGCGGCGAAGCGCTCCATCTCCTCCGCCTGCGGGCTGCACTGGAGCAGCAGCAGGTCCACGCCAGCGTCCGCAAACGACTCGATCTGTTCGATGATCCTTTCTGGAGTTCCGATCAGGCCGGACCGCAGGCCGCGATTCGACACCGAGTAGTCCTCGATCGAGACCCGCTGTTCGAGCTGCGTATTCGCGATCCACTGCTGATAGTTGCCGTAGCCGGCGGCGGACTGCTTCACGTCGGTGATGCGCGCGAGCTCCTCGCGTGCCTCTTCGTCCGAGTCACGAACGATCGTGTAGCCGGCCACGCCGTACGACATCGGGCCACGCCCGGTCGCTTCGCGGCGAGTGACCATGTCCTGGATCCGGCGGCCGATCGTGCCGGGATCGTCGCCATGCATGACATACGCGTCGCACAGGGTCGAGATCAGCGTGCGCGCCGTGTCAGACTCGCCGCCAGCGTAGATCGTGGGCCGGGGCCGCGATACTGGCTTCGGCTCGAGCAGCGCCTTCTCGATCCTGTAGTAGCGCCCCTCGAATGAGAACTCCGGCTCGTGCCACAGCCCATCGACGACCGCGAGCCACTCGCGCGTGCGCGCGTAGCGTTCGTCGTGCCGATCGAACTGGACGCCGTACTGCCGTGCCTCTGCCTCCCACCACGAAGACACGACGTTCAATGACAGTCGTCCACCGCTGATGTGATCGATGTTCGAGGCTTGCTTGGCCAGCAGCGCCGGCTCGTGGAACGTCGGCCGCACCGCGACCATCAGTTCGAGCGTCGAGGTCACCGCTGCCAGCGACGCCGCCGTTGACCAGGCGTCAAGCGATGGCGCCTGCACACCCTTGATGTCATTGAGATTCAGTTCAGCGATCAGCGTGATGTCGTAGCCCCACGTCTCGCTCTTCTGCGCGAGCTCCTTCACGTAGTCCCACGTCGGCGACATCCGCTCGTCGTCCACGTTCCGCAGCCATCCGCCGAAGACCGGCATCCAGTAACCGAAGCGCATCAGCGGACCTCCTGTTCGAGAAAATCTGCCAGGCGCGCGAAGGGATCGAACCCAACCACACGCGGCGCGTCGGCGACGAAGTTCGAGAGCGCGTTGATGTCGTAGTAGTAGCGCCGGCCGTCGCGGTCGTCCACGAAGTACTCGATGCCACCGACTTCGATGCCGGCCTTGGCCATGATCCGTTCGACGTCGGAGATCACCTCCGGAGGAGGCGTCGTTCCCTCGACGCGCAGGTTGTTCTTCGGCGCGTCGACCGCGCATGCAGCCCGGTCAAGCGCCACGCCGTCACTCGTCTGGCAGATATCCGCGGGGCAGAGATTGAAGCTCTCGCCGGAACTGTAGACGTTGATTGCGTAGAGATATCGGCCGCCCAGGACCTCGACGCGCGTGATGTGTCCACCGCGTGCGGTCACGAATTCCTGGACGAGAGCCGTGTCGTCGAGCCCAAGATCGACGCGTCCCTCATCAACCGCGCGGGCGAGGTCCTCCGGACGATCGAAGCGGACGATCCCGGCGCCGCTCCCGCCGATGTTCGCCTTGACGACGATCGGATAGCGCAGCCCTTTGGCTGCCGCGACAGCCTGCGCCGGATCGTGGATGACGCGTGCGGCCGGAAACGGCAGGTTCAGCGACTTCAACAGCGAGAGCTGCAGCGCCTTCGACGTCTCGACCCGGAACGCGGACAACCCGTTGACGACGCGGACGCCGAGGCCTTCGAGGTGAGCGAGATAGTTGAGCGTGTAGAGGATGCTGTGACCGCGGCCGCGCAGGTAGGCTGACGGGCTCATCCGATTGAAGAGGAGCCCGTACGCCGATCCGTCACCATTGGTCGCGTCGTAGTGGTGACGCGCCGCATCGACGGGCACGTAAGGTGTGCCGCGCCGGTCGAGCTCAGCGAACAGCGGACGGAACCAGTCAGGGTGCTCGTAGTAGATGCCGATCGGACCTGTTGCGCTCATGGTGATGCTCGAGAAATCTCGGGAAAAAGAAAAAGGCCCGGGAAGCAGAAGTGCCTCCCGGGCCTTGACTGTGAAAGGACGGTGCTGAAGACCTAGATGATCTTCACTCGATCAGACACAGCGGGGCGCCGGGGGCGGTAGACCCCGTGACAGCGACACGCGCAACACTGCGTCAGAAACAAGATGTTCCGATCCTTGCACGGGCTGAAGTCCGTGTCTACTGAAATTCCGACCCGAGCGCGTTCGTCAACGCGGTGCCGACGTCATCCGCGATCTTCAACTCCGCCTGGTCGTCGCCGCGAGTGAGGCCACGATTCACGATCGCGATCGGCAGCCCGGCCTCGTGGGCGAGACGCACGAAGCGGAACCCGGAATACACCATCAGCGACGAGCCGGCGACGAGCAATGCATCAGCCTCGGCGAGCGCATCGCGCGCCTGCTGATAGCGCGGGACCGGGACGTTCTCGCCGAAGAAGACGACATCCGGCTTGAGCTGGCCGCCGCAGACGGTGCACCCCGGCGCAACAAAGGACTCGATCGCCGCGTCAGCGATGTCGGCATCGCCGTCCGGCGCCGACACCGCTTCGGCCAGCCACTCCGGGTTCTCAATCGCGATCGACGCCTGAAGTGAGGAGCGCTCGGTGCGTGTGCCACACGCGAGACACACGACGACGTCGAGCCGGCCGTGGAGATCGATGACCGCTCGGCTCCCGGCGCGCTGGTGGAGGCCGTCGACGTTCTGCGTCACCAGCTGGTGGAGCGTGCCGGCTGCCTCCCACGCGGCGAACGCGCGATGCGCTGCGCTCGGGGAGACAGAACTGAATCGCGGCCAGCCGGCATATGCGCGCGCCCAGTAGCGCCGATAAACGGCAGGGTCCGACCGGAACGGCTGGATCATCACCGGCGGCCGCCGCTTCCATTCGCCGTTCTCGTCGCGATAGTCGGGAATGCCGGACGCCGTGCTGCACCCGGCGCCGGTCAGCGCGAAGACGCGGCGATGACGTGCAATCCACCCTCGAAGGAGATCCTCGTCCATCGCTCTCATCCTATCGTGGCGGATCCGATGACATAATGGCGCGCTCTGGAGGTCTCATGAGCTCGACCATCCGCCTTGCGTGCGTTCTTGTTCCCTTGCTGCTGCTCACCGCGCATGCCCAGCGGGGCGCCGATCCGATCGAGCGGATCCGCGAGGCGGAGGTCAAAGCGGATCTGTTTGCGCTGGCCGGCGACCAGACGCGTGGGCGCGAGGGCGGCACGATCGACGAACTGAGCGCATCGGTACTCGCCAGAGTTCGTCCAGATGGCGGAAGCCGCCAACGCGTCCGTCTCGAAGTTCACGATCGATTCGTCGTGGGACGATCCCAACCATCGCGAGGGCTGGTACTACCGCAGCGATCATCTGCCGTATGCGCGGGCCGGCATTCCGGCTCTGTTCTTCACGACGTTGCTGCACGCCGACTATCACACCCCGTTCGATAATCCGGACCGGATCGATATCGAGAAGCTGACCAGGATGACGCGCTGGATGTACGCCACCGGACGCCTCGCCGCGGACGCCGACGCCCCACCGGCATTGGATCCGACGTTCAAATTGGAGCGCTGCCGGGATTTCACCGGAACCTACTGCTGAAGCCCGAGCTCCGAGCGGCTGCCGTCGAAGGAGGATGGCTCCATGCGAGGACTTACGAGAACAATCCTGATTGGCGCGGCGGTCGCCGCTTCGGTGCAAGAACAAGGTCGGCTTCAAGGGTACGCTCAAGGAGTTCTTCACGTTCATGCGCGAGGATCCGCAGTTCTTGTTCCCGACCACGGATGAACGGCGCGAGGCTTATCTCGAAGCGCCCGGCAGCATCTCGCGTTCATCAACACCAGACTGCCGGACTCAGGGCTGACGGTGCTTAGGCGCGGCCGGCCAGCCACAGGATGAAGTCAGTCATCGGCGGCGTGCCGCCGAGGCGGCGGAGCATCTTCGCGCACTGGGCGCGATGCCCCTGCGAATGCATGCACACCTGCATCAGCGCCTGCGCGACGGTGCATTGGGTGCCAGGGATCAGCGGGCTGTCGATCGCACGCGCCAGCTCCGCATCAGTAGCGCGAGCCATCCACGCTTTCTCGTCGCGCTGCGTGGCTTCGTAGTTCTCGATCAAGGCGTCGAGCGTCGCCGGCACGATCGTCTCCTGTGCACGATCGAACGGCAGGCCGAGGCACGTCAGCGTCCAGAAGCGGTTCGACACCAGGATGTGGTGCAGCAACTCGAGGAGTTCGGGATCGCGCGACGCCTCCGGATGTTCGCGGATCGCCGCGAGCATGACGGTGTTCGCATGTTCCTTGTGAGCCATCAGGTCTCTGATCATCTGCAGCATGCGTTGATTCTGGCATCAGTGGCTGTCTAAATGCCTCACCGCACAGGACGCCAAGGTCGCAAAGCGACGCAAAGATCCCTGGGGAAGGGTTTCTCCCCGGCTGCGCTCGTCGAGCAGGCGACGCTCGGTGTCGCCCATGATGCGGACGAACATGATACATAATTCGGGTGCTCGGCACCGAACCGATGGAGGAGTTCTCGAATGAATGGCTCTCGTGGGTGGGATCGGGCTGGCGCGGGCTCCGCAGCGATGAACCGGCGACACGTTCTCGCAGCCTCGCTGGCGACCCTCGTCGCCGGCGCACTCTTCGCTGCGGTCGGCATCGCTGCTCCCCAGGTCAGGCCACTTGGACGCGGTCCGATCCTCGACATGCACATGCATGCCAGGACGGCGGCCTGCTACGGTGAGCCGCCCATTCCTCTATGCGCACCCGTCGAGCGGATGCCACGGTGGGACCAGCGGAAGCCGATTTGGCAGGACGACTCGCCCCCGCCGTGCAAGACTCCGCTGTTCTCGCCGCTCACGGACGCGGATCTACTCGCCCAGACAGTCGCGATGATGCGCAAGCACAACGTCATAGGTGTGCTCGGTGGGGAGTCGAAGCTCGTTGGCGAGTGGGTGGCGGCGGCACCGGGCAGATTCATCCCGGGGCTGGACGTCCGCTTCGAAGCTCAGACCGGCCAGGCAATTGCGCCGGTCCCTCGGGGCGCCGCGAGGAAGCCACTGTCGATCGCCACCATCCGGCAACTGCACGCGAGCGGTGCGTTTCGCGTGATCGCCGAGGTGACCAACCAGTACGCGGGCATCGCGCCCGATGATCCACGGCTGGAGCCGCTCTGGGCGCTGGCCGAGGAGCTCGATGTTCCGGTCGGGATCCACATCGGCGGCGCCGAACCCGGAACGCCGTACACCGGCGGCCCGGCCTTCCGCGCCCGGCTGCAAAGCGCGCTGACGCTCGAGGAGGTGCTGGTCCGGCACCCGAAGCTCCGCGTCTACATCATGCACGCGGGATATCCGCTCGTGGACGACCTGCTCGCATTGATGTTCACGTACCCGCAGGTCTACATCGAGCCGAGCATGGCGATCAATGTCGAAACGCGCGCGGCGTTCTACCGCTTTCTCCGTCCGATCATCGAAGCCGGCTACGGCGACCGCGTGATGTTTGGCTCGGACCAGATCATCTGGCCCGGTCTGATCGAAGCCGCCGTCCGCTCGATCGACGAGGCGCCGTTCCTCACCGCTGCGCAGAAGCGCGACATCTTCTACAACAACGCCGCGCGGTTCCTGCGGTTGTCGGCAGAGGAGATGGCGGCGCACAGGCGGATCGTCCGGTAAGCGGTTCTGCCGGGTCGGAATCGGAACCACCGTGTTCAATCCCGGACAGGCGAACCCGGGCTGATCTCGTTACCAGGCGCGTAACATGAAGTTCTGTATAGGGTTGCTGTCCGTCACACCATTGGCACCCCGTTTGGATCGAAGCGCGGAATGCTGCAGGACCTTCGACACGCCCGGCGCGCTCTGGCCCGCCGTCCGCTGATCGCGATTGCCGCGATCGCCACGCTCGCGTTGGGCATCGGCGGCGCCACCGCGGTGTTCACGGTGGTTGAGACGGTCCTGTTGCGGCCGTTGTCCTTTCCGGAGCCGGATCGCCTCGTGCGCATCTGGGAGGTGACGCGCGAGGGCGACCGCTTCCCCGTTTCCGCACCGAACTATCTCGACCTGCAGGCCCAGACACGCTCGCTCGACGAGCTTGCCGCCTACAGCGAGATCGCCGGTACGACTGTCCTCGCCGATGGTGGTGAGCCCACGCGGATCACGGCCGTGCCGGTGTCGGCCTCTTTCGCCACGGTGCTCGGCGTGCACCCGCAGGTCGGCCGGGTATTCTCAGCCGAGGCCGATCGCCCGAGGAACCCGGAGCGGCACATCGTGCTGTCAGACGGGCTCTGGCGGGGCCGCTTTGGTGGAGACGATCGGATCGTCGGACGGGTGCTCACCCTCGGTGGAGTGCCGCACGTCGTGAGCGGGGTGATGCCTCGAGGTTTCGAGCTCCCGGCCGGGGCGGACGCGTGGGTTCCCCTCGGGGCGGATGCGGCCGGCGAACGTGACAACAAGGATCTCGCGGTTATTGGACGGCTCTCGGCTGGATCGACGATTTCGCAGGCGAGAGGTGAGCTTCGCGACATCGCGCGACGACTGTCAGAGTTGCACCTCCGGTCCAATGGCGGCTGGAGCGCTGACGCGGTGTCGTTCAGCGAGTGGATCGTCGCGCCGCGGTTCAGGGAAGCGCTCTGGATCCTCTTCGGCGCCGTCGGCATGCTGCTGATGCTGGCGTGCGCGAACATCGCCAACCTCCTCATCGCGCAGGCGGTCTCCAGGCGCAACGATATCCGGATCCGTGCCGCACTCGGGGCGGGGCGTGGGCGCCTCGTGCGCCAGTTGTTCACCGAGTCCGCCCTCCTTGCGCTACTTGGAACCGGCATCGGCGTCCTGATGGCGATGTGGTCCCTCGACCTCGTTAAGTCGCTTGGAGGAGGTCGCGTTCCCCGGTTGGACGAGTTGAAGATCGACGGTAGTGTTCTCGCTTTCGCGTGCGCGGCCGGTTCTCTGAGCTGCCTGGTGTTCGGCCTGGCACCGGCGCTGCACGCCAGCCGGGTCGATCTGCGGTCTTCGCTCGACGAAGGCAGCCGTTATTCAGCGCCGACGTCGAGGCTGCGCAGCGGCCTCGTCGTTCTCGAAGTCGCGCTCGCCCTGCTGCTCGCCATCGGCGCCGGACTACTCGGGAACAGTTTTCTGCGGCTCGTGAGCGTTCACCCGGGCTTCGACACCGCGAACACGACCGCGATACCGATCGAGCTTGCGGGCGAACGTTATCCAGAGGACCGCGTCGCTCCGTTCTACGCAGAACTGGTGACGAGATTGCGGGCGGTCCCCGGCGTAAGCAATGCGGCGGCAACATCGACGAACCCGTTCCGGCAGGGCGGTTTCAGCAACAACGTCACGCCCGAGGACCGCGCCGCGGCGGCGCCGGCGAGCGGACTCGTCCAGGCAGGGTGGCGAAGCGTAACGCCCGGATTTTTCGAAACGATGGGCATCCCGGTGCTGAGCGGCCGTGCCTTCGAGGATGCGGACCGCGCCGGCAGCGAGCGCGTCGTCATCCTCACCGAATCGCTGGCGCGGCGGCTCTGGCCGGGGGAGTCAGCCGTCGGGAAGCGTCTCTTTTGGGGAGGCACCACGGGTCGCACGCGCACGGTGGTGGGCGTGACCGGTGACATCCGCGACGTGCAGCTCGAGGCGGCGCCGGCGCCGATGCTGTTCCTGCCGCACGCGCAGCTCGACCTGCCCGCCATGACGATTGTCGTACGGTCGAGCGCAGACCTCGCCCATCTCGCACCGCAACTCCGGGCAGTTGTGCGCGAGATGGACGCGACGATGCCGCCGCCTGCCATCGAACGTGTTGCCGATAGTCATTCGGCGCTGGCTGCCGGGCCCCGGTTCAACCTGGCGCTGCTGGCGACGTTCGCCGCTGTTGCGCTCGTGCTCGTCGTCACGGGTGTTTATGCCGTGCTCGCCTTCACCGTCGCGGAGCGACGCCGCGAGATTGCGGTGCGGCTGGCGCTCGGCGCGAGCCGTTCGACGGTGGCGCAGCTGGTGCTGCGAAACGGGCTCGGGCTCACTGCACTCGGCGTCCTGGCCGGAACCATCACGGCGCTCTGGGGCTCGCATGTCCTGTCAGGATTACTGTATGACGTGGCGCCAACGGATCCTCTGACGTTCGCCGGGGCGGCGCTCGTCATCATCGGTGTCGCGGCCGTCGCCTCCTACTTGCCGGCCCGCCAGGCGTCCCGGATAGACGCGATCGAATTACTCCGGGAGTAGTCGCCCGCCTCTCCTCTGGACACCGACGCCATGCGCGGTGCATATATGTGTGACGCATGTATGACGTACGGGGAGAACGCGTGGATAAGGAAAAGCCAGTCGAACGTTTTCTGCCGCTGCGGCCCGTCGAGTTCGATGTCCTGCTGAGCCTCGCCTCAGGTGAGCGCCACGGCTACGGCATCATCCAGGACTCCGGGACGCGCGGCATCGCGGCGCCGCCGGACGTCGGCACGCTGTACCGCGCGCTGGCGCGGATGCTGGAACAGAAACTGATCCAGGAGAGCACGCGCCGTGAAGCGCCTGACGCCGGCAACGAGCGCCGCAATTACTACAGGATCACTCCGCTCGGCCTCCGGGTGGCACAGGCCGAAGCCCGCCGGATGGCGGCGTTGACGCGCGCGGCCCGCGCGAGCGGACTGCTGAAGCAGGTCGCGCCATGAGTCCATCGACGATTCGCGTTGCCGATCGCTGGCTGCGCCTCGTGGTCCGGCTCTATCCCGCCGACTTCCGTGACGAGATGGGCGAAGCCTTCGTCGAGACCTATCGAGACCGCTGCCGTTCCGCTCACGACGGCGCCGGTGCTGCCGGAGTCGTCAGCGTCTGCATCCGCGCTTTGCTCGAGTCCCTGGTGAACGGCCTCGCCGAGCGATTTCGTCCGGCGGCTGCCTGGCGCCGGAGCGGCAACTGGGGACGCGATACCGAGCGTGCCCTCCGCCGTCTCGTCCGCGCACCGATGTTCGCCATCACCATGCTCGCCACGCTTATCGTCGGGCTCGGCGGCTTCGCCACCGTCTACACCGTCGTCCACAAGGTGATGCTCGCGCCGCTGCCCTACGAGCGGCCCGATGACCTCTACTACGTCTACCGCGACCTCTCGGCGATTGTGGATCTCAAGCGCGGCGCACTGGCCGGCACCGACATCACGCTTCTGCAA
>JACDDJ010000724.1 GCA_013817065.1 Acidobacteriota bacterium | reverse complement strand
CCAGCACGCGGACGTCCACGGTCGTGGGCGGGTCGCCCACGATCTCCATGAGCGGCGGCTTGTTCTGCAGATCCAGTGGCACGCGCATCGTCCGCTCGACGTCGTGCTCACCGGCGACGGTGAACCACAGCGCCGAGGCGAGCAGGACCGCCATCACCTTGAGGCCGAGATTGCGGAAGGGATGGTAGACCATCAGACGTCGTAGGACCTGGCGCCCACGTTCTTGCGACCGGAGCGTCGAAGCAGGACCAGTGACCGCAGCCGCTCGCGTAACTGGTCGCCGGAAAGGCCGCGTTCGATCCGTCCGTCGAGCGCGAGCGAGATGAGTCCGGTCTCTTCAGAGACGACCACCGCGACAGCATCGCTCTCTTCCGTGAGTCCGATCGCGGCGCGGTGACGGGTGCCGAGTTCGCGGCTGACCCGTGGATTCACCGTGAGCGGCAGGAAGCAGGCCGCCGCCGCGACCCGGCCCTCCTGGATGATGACGGCGCCGTCATGAAGGGGCGAGCCGATCTGGAAAATGGTGACGAGCAGATCGTAGGTCAGAGTCGAGTCCAGCGGAATGCCGCTCTCGATGTAGTTTCGGAGCCCGATCTCACGCTCGATCGCGATGATCGCACCGACGTTCTGGGAGGAGAGCATCGTGGCCGCAACCACGACCTCTTCCACCGTCTCGTTCGCCGCTTCCTGGCGGTTGAAGTACCTGAAGAATGGCGCCTGCCCAAAGTGCGCCAGCGCCCGCCGGATATCAGACTGGAAGATCACGATCGCGGCAAATGCTACGTATACGAGCATGTTGCGGATCATCCAGTTGAGCGTCTGCAGCGGGGCGAGACGCGAAACGTAGAACAGCATGACGATCAACATCGACCCGACGGCCATCTGAACGGCGCGGGTTCCCCTGATCAACTTGAGAAACTCGTAGATCAGGATCGAAACGATGAGGATGTCGAGAATGTCCCACCAGCCGACCGGGGGCCGGTAGCGGAGCAGCCCCGAGAGGTACTCGGACATGAGGCGCGCCTAGCTTATCAGGGGACGGGGAGACGGCGCCGGAAGGGCCGCCGATCCAGGACGCTGAAGCGCCCGCGCTGTCGACCGGAACTCACACCGTGTCGCGCAGGGCGGACATGTGCGCAGCCCTTTCAGGGCGGCCGTTCACGGGTTGGTGCCGGGATACGTCAGGCCGAGCTCCTGCCACAGCCACCTGGTGTCGTAGGCCCGCCGGCCCGAGAGCCTGGCGCGCTCGGTTTTGTTGTCGAACTGCTTCAGAAGATCGATCAGCTGCGGGCGGAGCGTCCGCGACCGCGCGGCGGCACGCGGCGTGCGGTTCTTCAACGCGGGAACCGGCGCGTCGAGCCAGGCGCGATAATGGCGATCCTGGAACTTCTGCAGGATCTCAGCCGACACTTCCGACGGGATCTGGTCAGCCTCCTGGTGGTGGGCCTCGGGCGAACCGCGTGTCAGCGCGCTGGCCAGTGTCTCGCACGCGGTGGCGCGATGCCGGACGGCCTTTCCGGCGATCCCTTCCAGCCACACGCGGCCGCGCGCGGCGCGCTGTCTCGACATCGTCTCGAGGACGAGGCGCGGTCCCTGGAATCGCCACGTGCCCAGCACCCGGCGTTGGTCATTGCCGGCTTCCAGCCAGGCAAAGCTGCCGTCCGCGTGCGCGTCGAGATCGGCGGCGTCGGCCAATGTCCGTCGCACCAGGGATTCATCGAGCACGTCGAAGACGCTCTTCGAAAAGACCACCTCGTCCCGCTCCGCCGTGACCATGTGCGGCAGAGGCCGCTGCACGACATAGTCAAGCCACGCGTGGTTGAACATCATGCTGTGCCGGCGGAAGAATGCAGCGGGATCAGCCGCGGGATCGTGCTTCATGAACCGGCGATGGTGCTGGCGGAATTGGCCGAGGATGGCGTCCTTGTCGCCGGCCGAGTAGAGGTAGAGGCCCCCTTCGAAGCGAGGCGTGCCGGTGCTGTCTGGTACGACCCTGGCGCCGAGGATGTCCCATCGGGCCAGCGCGCGGCTCCCCGCGTGCTCGGTGACGACAGTTTCCATCTCGGTCCACAGATCGCGCACATGGACGGACGCGCCGGGTTCGACCGAGACCACTTCGAACAACGCCATGTGAGAGCGTCGCATGCGCTCGAGAAAGCCGCGCTCGGCGGCCGATAACTGCCGATCCTTCGCGGCGAGAAACATGTCGGCAACCGATCGGCCGCCGTCGATATCCAAGTCGAAGAGGAAGAAGGTGTTGAACTTGACCTGCGCGTCCTCTGAATCGAGGAGCGCCTGGGCCTCGCCGGCGGGCATCGCGAAGATCCGCTCACCCCAGAAGAGCACCTGTGCGATCTCACGGTCGGTGTCGAATTGCGGGCGCTCGGCGAAGTGGTGCAGCTTGGCCATCGCGCCCTCGCGGGCGCTCATGTCGTCGGCCAGCCCGATGCCCTGCTGCCGTGGCAGGCAGCATTTCTTGTATTTCGTGCCGCTGCCGCACGGGCAGGGGTCGTTGCGTCCGGGTGATGCCATCAGTTTCAGAGCGGGTTGATAGTCAGAGGGCCACAGCGCGCGGCGCTGAGACGGCACTCACGGTTTGACGGTGGAGATGTGGCGCTCGATGGCGGTGGCATACGTCACGATATCCAGCTCTGCCCGGACCAGCGACTCGAACACTTTTGCGGGGTCGATCTCATCATACTCGTGCACCAGGCGGCTGCGCAGTCCGGCTG
>JACDDJ010000122.1 GCA_013817065.1 Acidobacteriota bacterium | reverse complement strand
GCATCTGGGCGAGCGGCAGCGTCGTGCTCGCCGGTCAGGACGGGCCGGAGCAGCTTCGCAGCGCCCTCGTGACCACTAACTTCTTCGACGTGCTCGGCGTCCAGCCGGCCTACGGCCGTACCTTCCGTCCCGACGACACCGCCGAAGGGGCGCCGCTGACCGTGATGCTCGGATGGGATCTGTTCCAGCGCTGGTTCGGCGGCGATCCATCGCTCGTCGGACGGCGGATCCAGTCGGCCGACGGCAGCTTCGCGACCGTGCTCGGTATTCTCCCGAAGGACTTCCGGCTCTTGCTGCCCCCGGACGCCGCGGTGCCGGATCGTCTCCAGGCGTTCGCGCCGTTCTGGCCGGATCTCGAGAGCGGCCCGCGGCGCAATCTGTTCCTGCGCGTCATCGGCCGCATGCGGCCTGGCGTGACGATCGAGCAGGCGCAGGACGACGTCTCGACGCTGTCGCGCAATCTGTCGCGTGAGCTTGGCAGCCAGCGCGCGTTCACGACCGTGGCGCTTCAGGACGATGACGTGCGGGAGATTCGCGGGCCGCTGCTCGCGCTGTTTGGCGGCGTGGCGATCCTGCTCATGATCGCGTGCGTCAACGTCGCAAGCCTGCTCATCGCGCGCACCGCGTCACGCACGAGGGAGACCTCGCTGAGGCTGGCGCTCGGCGCGAGCCGCGGCCGGCTCGTACGCCAGGCGCTTGTCGAGGGATTCCTTCTGACCCTGACTGGTGCGGCAGCGGGTGTGTTTGTGGGGTACGTGGGGCTGCGCGCGCTGCTGGTGCTGCTGCCCGAGTCACTCAGTCGCCTCGAGGCCTCGCGCATCGATCTGGCCGTTCTCGCGTTCACGCTCGGCATCTCGGTTGTCTGGGGCCTTCTGCTGTCGCTCGCGCCCTGTTTCGAGTTGTTCAAGGCCGACGCTCTGCGTTCACTGCACTTCTCCCGAGCGGGCGGCAGGCCCGTGCGCTACCGCGCCCGCGCGGCGCTCGTCGTGGCGCAGGTCGCGCTCAGCCTCGTGCTCCTTTCAGGCGCGGGCCTGCTCGTCCGCGCGTTCGCGCAGGTGGTAGCCGTCGATCCTGGATTCCGCGCGGACCGGCAGTTGACGTTCCGCACGCTGATCTCGCGCGAGACGTTCGTCCAGGAACTGCTCGAGAGGGTACGTGCCCTGCCGGGCGTGACCGGCGCGGGCGCCTTCAGCCATCTGCCGTACGACGATCTCCCGAACTGGGGCCTGCCGCACAGCCTGACCGCTCCCATCCCCACCGATGCGCCGACCGCCGACGCGCGAGCGATCTCTCCCGGCCTGATGGAAGCGCTCGGCGTGCCGCTGCTCGAGGGGCGGTTCTTCACCGACCACGATCGGGATCCGAAGCATCCGGTGGTGATCGTCGACGATACGCTCGCACGGCTGTTCTGGCCCGGCCGCACGGCGGTCGGGCAGACGTTCTTCGCTAACGTCGGCGAGTCGCGTCATCCAACCGTGGTCGGCGTCGTTCGGCACGTACGGCTGCGGAGCCTCGTGCAGGATCTGCTGCCCCAGATCTACGTGCCGTGGCAGCTCGCGCAGCGCAACCCGATGGCGTTCGTCGTCTCGACGAGCGGCGATCCGATGTCGGTCGCGGCCGACGTGCGTGCTACCGTGATGGCTCTCGATTCCCGGGTGGCGCCGCACGACGTGCGGCCGATGACCGACTACGTCAACGGCGCGCGTGCGACCGGGGCGTTCACAGTCGTCCTGGCGTCGGCGTTCGCGGTGACGGCGATGCTGCTGACGTGCGTCGGCATTTACGGTGTGCTCGCTTATGGTGTCGCGCAGCGGCGCCACGAGTTCGGCGTCCGCCGCGCGCTCGGTGCCGACGCCGGTCGTATTCTGCGGGACGTGTTGCGTGAGGGTCTCGGGTTCGCGGTGGCGGGCTGCGCGGCCGGTCTGGCGGGCGCGCTCGTTGTCGGACGTCTGTTGCAGGCGCAGTTATACGGCGTGCGTCCCCACGACCCGGTCAGCCTGGCTACCGCGCTTGCCTTGATCCTGACGGGCGCCATCGTCGCGTGTGTGATCCCCGCGTATCGTGCGACGACCGTCAGCCCGATGGACGCCTTGCGTTCCGAATGATCTCGTTCAAGAAGGAGGGACCGTGATGAGACTGAGAATGCTGTGCGCCCTCGTGACCCTCGTCGTTCTGCCAGCCGCGGCCCAAACGCCTGACGTGATCTCGGGAAAGTGGGGCGAAGACGGAGCCACCTGCCTCGACCTGCATTACGACGGAAAGACCGGCGTTACCGGTACGGTGATCTGGCGTGGTGGCGGCAAGGAGGTCTCCGCCCCCATCAAGAGCGGAACGTTCGATCCGAAGAAGGGCGCGTTCACGATCCAGGGGGACGGAGAAGGTCCCGATGGGCGCAAGGGCGCCTACAGGATCGAAGGGGTGGTCACCGGCGATGTGATTCGCGGGAAGTACAGGTTCGCGGGTACCGACGGCGACTTTACGTTCACCCGGATGAACGGCGCGGAGAAGGAATTCGACTACCTCCTCGGCGACTGGGAATTCACGTCCGAGGACAAGGAGCACGGCAAGCTCCGCGGGTACTGGAGCGCCGTCAAGCTGGCCGAAGGCCAGATTCTCGACGAGTACCGCGTCGTCGGTGACGACGGGGAGACGTACTACGTGACGTCGACGCTGCGGAACTACAACAAGTTCCTGGCGCGGTGGGAGCTGATTGGCTCCGAGCCCGGCAGCGGGTTGCAGGACTTCGGCACCGGGAAGCAGGTCGGCGACGAGATGCACATCGAGCAGACGTTCGGCGTCGCCGGCGGCCAGCCTTCCATGATGCGGATCCGGTACTACAACATCCGTCCCGACGCATTCTCGTGGGCGGCGGATCGATCCACGGACGGCGGCAAGACCTGGCTGAAGAATCACCTCACTATCGAGGCGCGGCGGATCGGTCCGGCCCGCACGCTGCCGTCGCTGGCTCCGGCGCGCAACAAAGAAGAGCCAGGCGCGGCGGCAACCAGGGGGCGGTGAATGGTAGAATTCATGGCATGGTTACTACCATGGACTCAGCCGGTCGCCTCGTGATCCCGAGCGAGATCCGGCGTGAAGCCGGAATCGAGCCGGATACGCCGCTCGATGTGCGTTGGCGCGACGGCCTGATTGAGATCGAGCCCCAGCCGCTCGCCGTCAAGCTGGAGAAGCGCGGCCGGCTGGTGGTCGCCACACCGCGGCGGCGTGTGCCAGCCCTCACGGATGCGACGGTCGAACGGACGAAGCGGACGGTGCGGCGCTCCGGCTGATGGCAGCGACGTTCGCCCTCGACACCAGCTGCATGATCGCCGCCGTGTGCGGGTGGCATGAAGCCCACCGGCGGGCGGCGGCCGCGGTCGAGCGCCGCCTTGCGGACGGCGAGCAGATGGCCGTCGCCGTCCACGCGCTTTCGGAAGCGTATGCGGTGCTGACCCGCCTGCCGGCGCCGCATCGGCTCGGCCCCGGCGACGCCTGGGAGTTGCTGCGGATCAACTTCGTCGAGGAGGCCCGGATCGTCAGCCTCCCGGTGCGGCATCACACCGCACTGCTCGGTCGCCTCGCGAGCAACGCCGTCGGCGGTGGACGCGTCTACGATGCGCTGATCGCCGAGTGCGCCATCCGGTCGGGCGCAGGGGCGCTGCTGACCTTCAACGCCCGCCATTTCGATCCCGCCCCGAGCGGCCTGTCGATCATCGTCCCCGCCTGAACGCGTTCGCGTTGCTCGTGCTGCGCGAGACCTGCGAGTGATCCGTCCCATGCGCGATCACCAGCCGATGGGGAGGCTGTCTACCCGGCCTCGCCTCACCATCCGATAGCGAGCCCATCCTTCCGCGGATCCGAGCACGTGGCCCGCGCCTCTGGGCGCTTTCAGATCTTGGATTCCTCATGATCCGCCGACTCGCGCTCGACACCCTGACGCGTCGACGCCGGGGGCGTCCCAGGACTGGTCTGCCCTCACCGGCGGGAGGCCGGATCAACTATCGCCCTCGCTCGCCCGGTGACGCACCCGTGGCACACCAAGGATTTTCAACAGCTGGCAACCCCACAGGGTGAACGGCTCGGTTCATCAACAGACAGGAGTTCAGTCGAGAGCCGGTGCAGCCTGACCGATCAGCTCCGCTTCTTCCGCGTCCAATTTTAGGCTTTTACCGGATCCGATCGCGCGTACCGTACGCGCCTGCCGTCCGCTTTGAACCATCCGTAGGCGCGGGCCGTCCGCTCATTGAAAACGTGCAGCAGCTCTGATCCCTTCACAACTAGGCTGCACGTTCCAGATGCGGCGCACCCGCGTCGCGCACTCTAAAAATCCAGGAGAATCCAAGATGCAATCTTATTTTCGCTCCACACTTTCAGCGCTCGTATTAGCCAGCAGTCTCGCGGTCTCACCAGCGCTGGCACAAACTCCCACGCAGTATCAGATCATCGACCTCGGTACTCTTGGAGGGACGCAGAGTTTCGCTCGCAGCATCAACAATCAGGGACAGATCACGGGGAATGCCCGTACGTCCGGGAATCAGCTTCACGCGTTTCTCTGGGAGAACGGTGTGATGACAGACTTGGGCACGCTTCCTGGTCATTCATTCAGCCGCGGGTACTCCATCAACGAGAAAGGCCAGATCGTTGGCGAGAGCGACAACAACCAGTCGCAGGCGTTTCTCTGGTCCGATGGAACGATGACGAACATCGGCAATCTCGGTCTCGGAACCGCGGTGGCTCACGGCAACAACGCGCGCGGTCAGATCGTCGGCGCGTCTTCGACCGTTGCCGGACTGCGCGCATTTCTCTGGGAGCGCGGAGAGATGGTGAGCCTGGGCACGCTGGGCGGGAATTCGAGCCGTGCATGGGCAATCAACAATGCCGGGGCCATCGTGGGGCTGGCGCGCAACACCCACGGCGTCTCTCACGCGTTCCTCTGGCAGCGTGGGACGATGCAGGACCTCGGTTCGCTGGCAGGGGAGAGCGGATTCAGCGAGGCCTTTTCACTCAACGCGGCCGGAGCCGTCGTAGGACGGTCCGCGATACCGGAGGGGGGCCAGCGCGCATTCCTCTGGTGGAGAGGCGTGATGACGAATCTGGGTACCGTGAACGAGCTGCGCTTCAGCCGCGCGAACGCCATCAACAACTCCCGCACCATCGTCGGTGCGGCTTCACGGTTCGAGGGATTTTCGGGAACGGCAGTGGTCTGGCTGGCGGGCCAGATCTTCGACCTCAACACGCTGGCCAGCGCACCCGGCTGGGTTCTGACGAGCGCGGAGGGAATCAATGACGCGGGCGAGATCGTCGGATTCGGAACGCTGAACGGTCAGACTCGCGCGTTCCTCGCGCTTCCCGCTGTGCAGTAGTTCCGGGGCGGCTGTCACCACCGCAGCGATTTGTGGCGACAGCCGCCTTGATGAACCGGACCCGGCTCGTCGCTCGAAGCCCTGCGCGATCGAACGGCCTTTCTCCAGCACCTCGCGCCCGCTCGACGCGCGGAATGGGTCGTGTACGCGAAGCCGCCCTTCGCGGGACCCCAGCAGGTCCTGGACTACGTCGGCCGCTACACCCACCGCGTCGCCATCTCCAACAAATCGGCTGCTCGACATGGAAGATGGACAGGTGCGGTTTCGCCGCGCCCCGCGGGCGAATTCATTCGACGGTTTCTCCTCCACGTGCTGCCGAACGGATTCCACCGCATTCGGTACTACGGCTTGCTCGGCCATCGCTACCGGCAGGAGACTTGGCCCGATGCCGGCAGCTGCTCGGCACGACCTCACTGGAGACGCCGAGTCCGTCGTGACGGGCACAGGCTCCTCATCGAGCACGTGGCCGGCGCCTCCGCGCTCGCGAATTCTTCATGAGCAGGCGAACCACCGCCCACCGCGAAACCTGTACGCCGGCCGCGCGACTTGTCGTCGAACGGACGGGGACGCGCGCGAGCGTCGTCACCCGTCGCGCAGCGTCTACCGCCGCGCGCGTTGAGCCGCGTCAGGACTCGAGCGTCCCGCCGGGACGCTCGATCCGCTCGGGCGGCAGCGCGGCCGCGTCGATGCCGAGGTGCCGCGCGATGGCGCGCAGCTTTTCCTGGACCGCCCGCACGTTCCGAGGGCCCATGCGCAGCAGTTGTTTCTGCGCATGCGACAGCGACTCGAGCTTCGGATCGGCGTACGCGTAACCGACATTCGCGGGCACCATCAGCACATCCCCCTCGACAACTGGTGTTCTCAGCAGCTCCACGATGGCGCGCTGAAGGGCCCGGTCGAAATCGGCCTCCTTTCCGGCCACTTCGCGGTAGGCCTCATCGATGCGCGGCTTGAGCGTTGCGTAGAGTTGCGCGGTGCCCTGCGCGTCGAGCCCCGAGACCGCGCTGGCGTGCGGATCGAATCGGGCATGACTGCGAGCGTCGATATACGACCTCGCGCCCTGTTGTCGCGTCTGGAAGCGACCCTGCGGCGCGACCATGTGCAGATGACCCGACGGCGTGTCGCCGTCGCCAATGTTCTTGACGACCACGACGAAGTTTCGCAGGAGCTGATCGGTGGTCAGCCAGGCGGCGGCGATGGGATGCTCCGACAACGCCCGCACGAGGTCGCGGACGAGGCTGTCGCTGTCGTCGAGCGGCGGAAGGTCGATGGCCGCCCCTGGCGCGGCGGGCGACCGCGCGTCCGGATCCTGCCGCGCGAGGTTCTGCTCCGTCCCGCTGTCTGCGACCTCGGAACCCTGCCGCAGAGAGAACCAGACCGCCACCAGCGCGAGCATTAGCACCGCCGCGACGATGATCAGCAGCCAGCGTGGCTGCGGCGGCGGCGGCGGCGCCGCCTCCGATCGGTGGTTCAACCGCAGGTCGTTGAGATCGGCCATACCCGCAGTGTACACACCGGGAGGGTGGCCGTGGTCCCTTCGTGAATCCCGCTTGACGGCCGGTGCTGTTGTCGATAACCGGCGTCAGTTGTCGATAACCTAGGCATCGAGGACCTCGCATGAGCAAACCGGCCGATCTCATCCAGGGCACACTCGACCTGCTCATTCTGAAAACGCTGGCGCTCGGGCCGAATCACGGGTGGGCGATCGGCAAACGCATCCAGCAGATGAGCGGCGAAGTGCTCCAGATCACCCAGGGGTCCCTGTATCCGGCGCTGCATCGGCTCGAGCAGCAGGGCTGGGTGGCCAGCGAGTGGACGACCACGGAGGCCGGCCGGGACGTCAAGAGCTACGCCCTCACGAAAGCCGGGAAGAAGCAGCTCGCCCGCGAGCTGAAAAGCTGGGCGCGGCTGTCGGCCGCGATCGGTCTCATCGTCGGCGAAGCGTGAGGTCCTGATGACCAGATGGGTCGACGTTCTCCGCCGGCGGGTGACGGCACTCTTTCGCGGGGGTGATCTGAATCGTGATCTCGATCGCGAGCTGCGGTCGCACATCGACCAGCAGATCGACGAGCGCGTGGCGGCCGGCGTGACGCCCGAGGAGGCGCGACGGATAGCCTTGCGCGAGTTCGGCCCGGTGTCGGCCATCGAGGAAGCGTGCCGGGATACCCGCCGTGTCACACCAGTGCACAACGTGATTCGCGCTCTCCGCTATGCCGGACGGACGCTGCGGCGCCATCCGGTCCTGCTGTTGATGGCCGCGTCGTCGATCGGGCTCGGCGTCGGCGCGAATCTGACGATCTTCTCGCTGGCTAACGAGCTGCTGCTCTCGCCGCCCACCGCATTCGAGGCCGAGCGCCTCGTGCACATCCGGACGGGCAACGGCAGCCACGTCTCATATCCCGGCTGGCGCGGTTTGAACGAGAGCGGCGCTCTCGCCGGCATGGCGGGCTACCGCGTCGAAGAGGGTGTCAACTGGGCGCGAGCGGCATCACGCTGGACATCCGCGTCATGACGTTTGCATTCGCGCTCTCGGACGATGGCGTCGTAGACCTCGGGCACGAGCTGCTCGGCGAATCTCGAGGATCGAGTCGGCGGCTCCGTAGCCGCCGAGGTGGACGATCGTGGTGACACCGTGGCGAGGCAGAGATCGAGGTCAGACCGGGAGAACAGGTGGACGTGCGAATTCCCGCGGTAGCGGGTCGTGATTCGATCGTCGCCGCATACGGTATGGAGTTCGAGCGTCGCCGGCTGTTTCCGCGCATCGCCCTCATCCCTGAGAGCGTTGTCGTCGTCGGCATGATCGCGATCGAACGCGGCCGCTACGACGAGACGCTCGCGTCTCGCGACGAATCTTTGCGGGTCCGGGAAATCGGGAAGTACGTCTCCGTGGCCCGCCGGGGAGACGACGGACGCTGGCGGCTCGCGACCAGTATTTTCAATCGCGATGCGCCGCCGTAAGTCGCGAACAGGAGGAATTGCGTGATAGGACGGGTGTGGTACGGTTCGACGACGCGCGCCAACGCCGACGAGTACGAGCGGCTGCTGCGCGAGGAGATCCTTCCCGGCATTCAGGCGCGAGGCATCGACGGCTACGGCGGCGCGCACCTCTTCCGACGGGAGCACGACGGCGCGGTCGAGTTCATGACGCTCCTGTGGTTCGATTCGATGGACGCCGTTCGCGCATTCGCGGGCGACGATTACGAGACCTCGGTGGTGCCCCCCGCGGCAGCCGCGCTGCTGGAGCGCCACGACCTTCGGTCCGCTCACTACGACGTGCGAATGTCGCCCGACTAGCGGCTGCTACTCGAAGGCAGGAGAGCTGCCCGCGGCCGGCTCCCGGCGAGTCGTTGGGCGCGCAGCTCATCGCTGATCGCAAGGAGCACTACTGCGCGACATGACGCGCGAGATGGGCAAGGTGCTCAACGAGACCCGCGGCGACGTGCAGGAGACCATCGACATGACCTTCTACATGGCCGGCCAGGGCCGGCGCATGTTCGGTCATACGGTACCGTCGGAACTGCGCAACAAGTTCGCAATGTCGGTGCCGCAGCCGCTCGGCGTCTGCTCGATCATCACCCCCTGGAACTTCCCGATGGCGATCCCGTCGTGGAAGATCATCCCCGCGCTCGTCTGTGGCAACACCGTCGTCAAGCCGGCGTCGCAGACGCCGCTCTCGGCTGTGAACTTCGTGAAGGTCCTCGAGGAAGCGGGGATCCCGAAAGGGGGGTGGTCAACATGGTCACCGGCGACGGCGACAAGGTGGGGACGCCGCTGACGTCCAGCGAGATGGTGCGGGGCGTCTCGTTCACCGGCTCCACCAAGGTCGGCCGGATCGTGAACCAGGCCGCGGCGCCGACGTTCAAGAAGGTCCACCTCGAGATGGGCGGCAAGAACGTCATCATGATCATGGACGATGCCAACCTGGAGTTGGCCGTGGACGGCTGCCTCTGGGGCGGCTTCGGCACGAGCGGTGACGGGCTGGATGAGAAGGTCCAGATGGGGCCGTCGAACAGCGAGAGCCAGCTGAAGACGGTGATGAGCTACGTCGAGATCGGCAAGAAGGAAGGGGCCACGCTCGCGTGCGGCGGCAACCGTCTCGAGTCCGGCGCGTAGGCGAAGGGCCACTTCCACGAGCCGACGATCTTCACGAACGTGGACCCGCAGATGCGGATCGCGCAGGAGGAGATCTTCGGCCCGACGA
>JACDDJ010000723.1 GCA_013817065.1 Acidobacteriota bacterium | reverse complement strand
TGGTTCGCGAGCTGATCACGATACCGGTCGCGATAGGCAGTGCCGCCGCGAAGACCGTTCTCTTCGTTGGTCCAGAGGACGACCCGGACGGTGCGGCGCGGACGCAGGTTCAACTTCTTCATCAGGCGCAGCGCCTCCCACGTCACGACCGTCCCGCCGCCATCGTCGGTCGATCCCGTTCCGACGTCCCACGAGTCGAAATGGCCTCCGACGACGATCACTTCGTCCGGGAACTCGCGCCCGCGGATCTCACCGACGACGTTGAACGAATCGGCGTCGGGGAGCATCTGCGCTTCCATCTTCAGTCGCAGGCGGACGGCCGTGCCGCGGTCCGACATCCGCTGAAGACGATCGGCGTCTTCCGTGGTTACCGCGGCTGCGGGAATTTGCGGCGCGTTGGCGTCGTAGGTGAGCGCGCCGGTGTGCGGCGTCCGCAGTCCGGGTGGGCCCACGGATCGCACCAGCGTGGCCACTGCGCCGAGCTTCGCCGCGCGTGACGGTCCGGCGCTCCGGTAGCGGACCGTCTCACCATAGGTAGTGAACGGCGCATTGAAGAGGACGATTTTGCCTTTCACTCCCGGTCCGGCCGCATCGAGTTCCTCAAAGGTACGCACGACGACCAGTTCCGCTTCGATGCCGTCGGCGGGTGTGCCGATGCTGTTGCCCAGGCCGAGCATGACCAGCGCCCCTGGATAAGGCGCAACGATGTCGAGGCTCTCCTTGCCCCGCACCCAGTGTGGGACTTTGACTGGCTCCTTGCGGACGTTCTCGAGCCCGTCCTTTTTCATCTGCGTGACTGCCCAGTCGATCGCGTCCTCCAGTGCCTTGGACCCGCTGAGGCGATGGCCGAAGGTGTCACCGAGCTCGGCAAGACGTTGCCAGGCGAAGTCGGAGGCGAGCGCTTCCCCCAGCAGGCGAGAGGCCGCGTCCCGATGCGGATCGAGCCACGTCTCTGAACGGGCCGGCTGCTGGCCACCGATAGCACTGGCGAAACCGAAGACACAGATGAGGACGGCGGCACGAACTATGAGCGAGCGGCGCATTATGCGAAGGATTTAAGCACAGATGCGGCGGCGTCACAGGCGTCCTCCGACAACCGTGCTTAAATGAATTCCATGACGGCCTTGCTTCTGTGGGTGCTGCTTGCCTGGTTTGGCGCCGAGCAGCCGGCCGTCCGCTTTCACCACGTGCACTATCGAGTGGGCGATCCATCCGCCGCGATGAGCCACGTCGCCGCGAAGGTGGACGGTCCGCGGGTGCTGCTGCCTGGGCTCGGCGTTGGAGTAAGGGCCGGGGATCAGTTTCTCCTGTTCGATCGCCTCGATCCATCCGACCAGGCGCAGATCGCGCAGCCGAACCTCGCCGACGCGTATCGGGTCGCCGTCGCATGGTTCGCCGGCCACGGCGTCGTCGTCTCACCGAATGAGCTCGCCGGATCACGGGTGAGCTTCGGATTGGTGAACGAGCGCTACGACCATCTCGCCTTCATCACCGGGAATCTCAGTGCATTCAGGGACCAGATTGCCCGCGCGGGCGCGACGCCCGTCCGCAGCACTGAGGACGCGTTCGTGTTCAACGCTGGAGGTGGCGTGTTCGTCGAGGTCGTGCGCGATACGGATCGCGCCGATGCCTTCTGGTGCCCGATGCACCCCGATGTCCGTTCAGCGGATCGCGGGACCTGTCATCTATGCGGGATGGAGCTGGTCGCTATCCCGCCGCCGAAAATCGGGGAATACGAGCTCGACGTCCGTCAGCTGCGCAACGGCAATGCGCCTGGGCTATCCGGGTTGAGGCTCTCCATCAGCGAGCCGGACTCGAGCGAATTGGTGAAGCGATTCGTCACCGTGCACGACCGCCTCCTTCACCTGTTCATCGTTGGAAGGGACCTCGAGTACTTCGAGCACGTTCACCCGGAGGTGGCGGGTGACGGCTCCTTTGTGCTCACCCACGCGATTCCGCCAGGGGAGTACATGGTGATTGCGGACTTCCTGCCCGCAGGTGGCACCACACAAATGGTGCAACGCGCGCTGATCGTGCCGGGGCCCTCGAGGATCCGCACGTCGGCAGCGCCCTCGCCGGACGTGCGGCTCGCGCTCGTAACCCAGGACCTCGTGGCGGGCAAGTATGCCTGCCTGACCTTCACCGTGACAGACGCAAAGACCGGTGCGGCCGTGACCGACCTGGAGCCGTATCTCGGGGCGCCGGCGCACATCCTGATCGTTCGCGCGGATCTGACTGACGCGATCCACGTGCACCTCGAGGAGCTTGCGACCGGGGGACCGACGATCTCCTTCCATCCGCTGATACCCGCGCCCGGCGACTACAAAGCGTGGGTCCAGGTTCAGCGCGGCGGCAAGGTCTCTACCGTGCCGTTTGTGTTGCGAGCAGAACGGTGACGCTGCAAGGCGCCTCGGCTTGCATCTCGACTCGCGTTGCGCGCGTCACCACGATCGGTCGGCGAAGCCAGTAAGTTTCCCGAAACGCGGGATCGAAGTTCCGCAGCCACAGCAGCGGTTCCTTGCTGCCGTCCGCCGCCGCCAGTGTCATTTGCAGGTCCGCCCCTTTTGGCAGTGTCGGCCTCACGCCGACCAGGCGCCCTGGGGGAAACGATCGCGCGGTGCAGGGGACCTCGAGCGTCCGGTGATCGCCCGATGCCACGGGCGCAGTTGGCGGCGGAGTAGCCATCGCATGCGGAGCGGGTTTGGACGACGTCCCTGGCTTTACCGGCAGCACCC
>JACDDJ010000121.1 GCA_013817065.1 Acidobacteriota bacterium | reverse complement strand
CGTCGCTTCCAGCTGAAAGCTGCTGACCTCCACGACGTGGATCGTGTCCTCGGTCGAGTCGTCCACCTGGGCGCTCAGCGCGAGGCCGATGTTCCCCCCGACGAGCACCCGGCGGCCGCCGGCTTCGAGCATCAGGCCCGTGAGCGTCGTGGTGGTCGACTTCCCCTTCGTGCCGGTGATCGCCACGACCCGGCCGCGCAGCCATCGCGACGCAAGTTCCAGCTCGCCGATCACGTGGACTCCTGCGGCCATCGCCGCCTGGATCGCGGGCTCTGTCGACGGCACGCCGGGGCTGAGGACGACAATATCGGCGCGCGTGAGCGTGGCGGCGTCGTGCCCGCCAAGTTCAAGTGCGACGCCGGCGGCACGAAGAGCGTCTTCTTCAGGGATGGCCGGCTGCAGGTCGGTCAACGTCACCGTCGCACCACGCCGCGCCAGCAGGTGCGCGGCCGCAACACCGCTGCGGGCGGCCCCAACCACCGTAACCCTCCTCCCACGAACTGAAAACTCGGCGTGGATACTCATCGGAGTTTTAGTGTGGTCAGGCTGAACAGGGCGAAGATGATCGCCAGGATGATGAAGCGCGTAATGACCTTGGGCTCACTCCAGCCAATCAGCTCAAAGTGATGGTGAAGTGGCGCCATCCGGAACACCCGGTTGCCGGTGAGCTTGAACGAAGCGACCTGGATCATCACCGACAGCGCTTCGATGACGAAGACGCCGCCGACGAACACGAGCAGGAACTCCTGCTTGATGAGCAGCGCTACCGTGCCCAGGGCCCCGCCGAGTCCGAGCGATCCGACGTCGCCCATGAAGATGTCCGCCGGATACGAGTTCCACCAGAGAAAACCCAGGCTCGCGCCCACCAGGGCGCCGCAGAAGACCGTCAGTTCGGCGGTCAACGGCGAGAACCGCGTCAATTGGAGGTATTCGGCGAACTCGCGGTGACCGCTGACATAGGCCAACGCAGTGAACGCGCCGGCTGCGACTGCGAAGACGCTGATCGCTAGCCCGTCCAGGCCGTCGGTCAAGTTGACCGCGTTAGTGGAGCCGACCAGCACGAGCAGACCGAACGCGACATACAACCAGCCGATGTCCGGGATGAAGGTCTTGAAGAACGGGACGTTCAGACGGGTGTTGTAAAGGGGCCGGGGCTGGGCGTCCGTCAGGTACAACAGTGTGAGACCGACCGCGATCGCTATCAGGATCTGCCAGCCCATCTTGTAACGAGGCCGCAACCCGTGGTGGGACCGGCGCACGATTTTCAGGTAGTCGTCGACGAATCCCACGGCACCGAAAGCCGCCGTCGCGATGACGGCGATCCAGATGAAGGCGTTCGTGAGATCGGCCCAGAGCAGCGTCGGGACGATCGCGCACGTCAGGATCAGCAACCCGCCCATCGTGGGTGTGCCGGCCTTGGTTCGGTGTGTCGCCGGACCGTCCTGCCGAACGACCTGGCCGATCTGAAAGTCGCGCAGGCGGCGGATCATCCACGGGCCGAGGAACAGCCCGATTGCCAGGGCAGTGATACTCGCGCCGGCGGTGCGGAACGTGATGTAGCGCGCGACGTTCAGGATCGGAGCGTACTCGCTGAGATATTGGAGGTAGAACAGCATCAGGCGAACTCAGCCTTCAGCCGGTCCACCACCAGATCGAGACCGATGCCGCGTGATCCTTTGACGAGAACGAGATCGCCCGGTCGGACGCGCCTCAGTACTTCGTCCACCGCTGCGGCCTTGTCGCCCACGACCGCGATCTGCGAGGACGGCAGACCGGCGGTCTTCGCTTCATCGGCAAGTGCCTGGGCGGCGCCACCGCCCACAGCGACCAGCAGGTCGAGATCGGCGGAATAGGCAGCGCGCCCGCACTCGCGGTGAAGTCGATCCGCATGGGTGCCGAGTTCCAGCATTTCCCCCAGCACGGCGATCTTGCGGGCGCTGCCGTTCGCTGCGCGCAGGATCTCCAGCGATCGTTTCAGCGCCGAGGGGCTGGAGTTGTAGGAATCATCGATCAGAGTGATCCCGCCGGGAAGGCGCAGCAGCTCGCCGCGATGGTGCGCGGGCTGGAGCTGGGCAGCTCGATCCGCGATCGCCTGCAGCGGGACTTCGAAGTGAACCGCTACCGCGGTCGCCGCCAGGACGTTGGACAGGTTGCCAAACCCGGTGAGCGGCGTGTCCAGAGTGAACTCACCGGCAGGCGTGCGGACCTTCGCGCGGATCCCGTCGAGCCCACGCATCTCGACTGCCAAAGCCTGCACGTCCGCGCGATCCGCGGTGCCGAACGAGAGCAGCTTGCCGCGGAATTCCCGCGCCCGGGTCATGACGCGCGGATCATCGGCGTTGGCGATCAGCACCGTATCGGCGGTCGCGCCTTCGAGTATCTCGGCCTTGGCATCGGCGATCGCGTCGGCGGTCGCGAAGTACCCGATGTGTGCATCGCCAACGTTGGTCCAGACGCGGACTTCGGGCTCCGCGATGGCGACGAGCGTGCTGATCTCACCGGGATGGTTCATGCCGAGTTCGACGACGGCCACTTCGGGCCTCCGTCGCAGCTCGAGAAGCGAGAGCGGCAGCCCGATGTGATTGTTCAGATTCCCTTTGTTGCGGAACACGCTGTAACGCGTCGAGAGCAGCTCCGCGCACACTTCTTTCGTCGTGGTCTTGCCCGCGCTCCCGGTGATTGCGACAACCTTCGCGCCGGATTCGCGCCGCACGTGCCGCGCGATCGCCTGCAGGGCCCGGGTCGTATCGTCGGCCTGCACAACGACCACGGTCCGGCCGATACTTCCAACAACCGTGGCATCGTCAACAAGCGCGCCGGTGGCACCACTCGAAATCGCTGCGGCGACGAACTGGTGAGCGTCGAACCGATCGCCCCTGATCGCCACGAAAAAATCGCCGGCAGCAACGGCACGCGAATCGGTCGAGATCCGCCCGATTGGCGCGGTGCGGTTACCCGCCACGAGGCGCCCGCCGCTGGCGGCGGCCACATCTCCGGCGGTGAGCGTCAACGAAGTCACGCGCTACGACACTTTCGATCCAGCGCGGCGTTGCGCCAGCGCTGCCCGCGCAACATCCACATCGTCGAACGGCAAGGTCCGGTCGCCGATCACCTGGTACTTTTCGTGACCCTTGCCGGCAACCAGCACGAGATCGCCTGGCTTCGCCTCGCGCACCGCCCGCTCGATCGCGGCTTTGCGGTCGACGATGGCAAGTGATGGCGTCGCCTTGGGCCCCTGGCCTTTTGGTCCAACGCGGTCCGGCGGCAGCACGATGCCGCGCTTGATGTCGTTAATGATCTGTTCGGCGTCTTCAGACCGGGGATTGTCAGAGGTTACGACAACCATGTCGCTGAGCCGGGCCGCCACTGCGCCCATCAGCGGCCGCTTCGACTTGTCACGATCGCCGCCACAGCCAAAGACGGTGATGACGCGGCCCAGCGCCAGCGGACGCGCCGTCTCGAGCAGGTTCTTCAGCGCGTCGTCGGTGTGGGCGTAGTCGACCACGACGCGGACGTCGTCGACGGAGGCGGAGACCACCTGGAAACGTCCCGGCACGTCCTCGAGCCTGCTGACACCCTTCTCGATGGCGCTGAAGGGCAGATCGAGTGCCGTCGCGGTCGCGACTGCGGCGAGGATGTTATAGGCGTTCGGCCGGCCGACCAGCTTCGATCGGATCTGCACGGTCCCGCGCGGCGTCCGCACGTCGAACGAGAGGCCATCGAGCGAATAGGCGATCGGGCCTGGCGCGACGTCAGCCGCCGCGTCGATCGCGTAACTCACCGGGCGGCTGACCGCCGAGGCAAACTCGCCGCCACGCCGATCGTCAGCATTCGTCACGCCGACCGCCTTTGACGGAAGCAGTGAGAAGAGCCGCCGCTTGGCGACGAAGTACTGCTCCATGTCGCCATGGAAGTCCAGGTGATCGCGGGTCAGGTTCGTGAAGATGCCGGCGGCGAAGTGGAGGTGGTCGGCACGCCGCAGCACGAGCGCATGCGATGACACTTCCATCACGCACGCGGTGCAGCCCTGGGCGACCATGTCGCGCAACATCCGCTGCAGTTCGGGCGCTTCGGGCGTCGTCCGCGCCGCTTCGTGTTCACGCTGGCCGATCCGGTAGCCGACCGTGCCGATCCGCCCGCACTTCATGCCGGCGGCTTCGAAGATGGAGGCGAGCACATAGGAGGTCGTCGTCTTCCCGTTGGTCCCGGTAATGCCGACCAGCGACAACTGCTCGCTCGGGCGGCCGAAGAACTCCGCGGCGAGTGCGGCGAGCGCGAGCCTGCCGTCTGCCACCTGGAACCACGGGGTGCGGTGGCCGGCTGGGGCGGGAGCCTCCGCGAACACCGCAAGGGCGCCACGAGCCACTGCTTCGCGCGAGTAGGACGTGCCGTCCGCCTGCTGCCCGCGGATCGCGACAAACACCGATCCAGCGACCGCCTGGCGCGAGTCATAGACGACGCCCGTTACGATCGGATCGGTCGAGAGCTCCGCCTGCGCCAGCAGTCCGCTGAACGGTTCGTGCGCAGAGACCGCGCGGAGGAGTTCGCCCAATGTCATTGGGGTCGGCCTCGCGGTGGCACAACCTGGCTGGAGGGCGTCGACCGCGACTTCGGCGCGGTGCGCGCGAACTTGAGCAGCGCCGCCTCACCTGGGATCAGGGTGGCGCCCGGTTCGGGCGACTGCTCGATGACGAATCCGCTGCCGGATGTCCGCGCCACGAGGCCAAGGCCCGTAACCGCGACGACAGCTTCACGGCTGCTCAGGCCGAGAAGGTCGGGCATCACGCCGCCCTGCGCTGGCTGAATCACGCGTTCCCGTACTTCGGCGATGCCGACTGGACGCGGGCGCGGCAGCTGTCCTCCGGTCTCGGCCCGGGTCACCATGACGGGCGACGGGGCATTGACCGTTGGGCCGATACCGAGGTGACGCAGCGAGGCTTCGGTGATCCGCTTGAAAATCGGCGCGGCCACGGTGCCGCCGTAGGCGGTAACCTTGCCGTGCGGCGAATCGATGACGACGATGACTGTCAGCGCCGGCTTGCGTGACGGAGCGAACCCGACGAACGACGTGTGGTACTCGCTGTTGGAGTAACGTCCGTTGATGATTCGTGCGGCGGTGCCGGTCTTGCCCGCGATGGTGAAACCATCGATCTTGGCGGAGGTTGCAGTGCCGCGTTCGACAACCGCTTCCATGATGCCGGTGAGCGTGGCGGCGGTCTCGGCTGATACCGTGCGGCGGAGCGCCTTCGGTGCGACCGGTTCGCGGCGGCCGTTCCGAACGATGGCGCCGAGCAGGCGCGGCTCGTAGAGTGTCCCGCCGTTTGCGACCGAACTGACCGCGGCTGCCATCTGCAGTGGCGTGACCCCAATCTGGTAGCCCATCGACACCGACGCCAGTCCGCTCTCGTTCAGATCTTTGGGTCGCCACAGGCCGGCAGTCTGACCGCGGAAGTCAGGCGAGAGCGCCTGGCCGAAACCGAAGCGATTCACATACAGACTGAGACGCTCGGCGCCGATGCGCATCCCTGCCTTGATTGCGCCGACGTTACTGGACTTGACGATGACGTCCTCGAAAGAGAGCGCGCCGTAGGCATGGACGTCGCGGATCGCCGGGCGACCAGAGATCTTGATATAGCCGGGCGCGCAGTCGATCATGTCGGAGACACCGTAGACGCGCTCTTCGAGCGCCGCGGATGCGGTCACCAGCTTGAACGTGGAACCGGGCTCGTAGACGTCCTGGATGACGCGATTCTTCCGATCCTCGGCGCTGAAAGCGCCGTAGATGTTCGGGTTGAAAGTAGGGTAATTAGCCAGGGCGAGAATGGCGCCGGTCTGAGGGTTCATGATCACGACCGTCCCCGAAGCCGCGTTGTGCTCCTTGACGCCTGCTTCGAGCTCGCGTTCGGCGATTCGCTGCAAATACTGGTCGAGGGTCAGCTCGAGACTGTCACCGGCCGTGGCGGGAACAGCTTCGAGGACGGCCATCGCCTTTCGACGCGAGTCGACCTGAAGGAGCAGCCGCCCCTCTTTGCCGCGGATCACCAGGTCATAGGTCGCTTCGAGCCCGGCAAGGCCGACGTTGTCGCGCCCGACATATCCGAGCACGTGGGCCGCGAGCGATTTGTTCGGGTAGTAGCGCTTGCTCTCTGGATAGAGGCCGACCCCCTTCAAGTCGAGAGCCCGAACCCGATCCGCGAGATCGGGTGACACCTCGCGCTGAAACACGATGTACTCCCGACCGGCCTTGGCGAGCTGCACGATCTGTTTTTCGAGATCAAGGCGTTTCTTGACGTCGCACCCGATCGCCTCGCAGACGAGGCGGACCGTCTTGGGGCCGTCTTCGACGTGCAGCGGGTCGGCCGCCACGGTGAAGGCATCAACGCTGAATGCCAGCAGCCGGCCGTTGGCGTCGGTGATGGCGCCGCGTTTGAACGGGGACGTCACCGTCATCAGCTGCTGCTTGTCGGCCCTGGCCTTCAGCTCCGCGTGGGCGATGACCTGCAGATAGAAGAGGCGAGCTTCGATGCCAACCGTCCATGCGGCAAACAGCACCGCGCAGACCAGCACGCGCGAGCGCACCGTCGAGCGCCACTCGAACGGCGTCTGGGCCGACTCGCGGCGCGCCACCCGTTGCGCGGGCATCGACCAGGGGAGACGGAATTTGCTGCTGGCGTGCTCTTCGGCCATCGAATGCTCCTGCGGCGGCGAGGGTGTTAGCGCGCAGCGACGATCGACTTGCCGGGGGGCGCGGCAGGCGTCACTCGCTCGATGACAACGGCTCGATCAGGTGGTGGAGCGATCAACTTCAGGCTTTTCGCCTTCTTCTCGATCACCTCTGGGGCGCGAAGCGTTTCCACTTCAAGCGTCAGCCGGCGATGGATCTCGAGCTGGTCTGCATACTCGGCCTGCAGCCGCTGCATCTTGTAGCCGTGATGGAGGAGCTCGGAGTTCTGCCAGGCAGAGAACAGCAGGACGGCGACGAGCATCCCGCCCACCCAGAGCGAGCGCCAGATCTGTCGCTGCCGCGCCTCGTCGACCTCGCGGATGATCGGGTTGTTGCGGACGTCCTTTTTGATCGCGTATTCGAAATCACCGCCGCTCATGCCAGCCTCTCGATCGCCCGCAGCTTCGCGCTTCGGGCGCGGGGGTTTCGTGCCACTTCCTCATCACCCGGGAGCATCGGCTTGCGCGTCAGCACCTGCCACGCCTCACTTGCCGCCGCGATCGCGCGGAAGGTGTGCTTGACGATGCGGTCTTCGAGCGAGTGGAAGGTAATGACGACAAGCCGCGCGCCGGTCAGCAGCCGGCGCGAAGCGTCGGTCAGAAACGTGTCAAGCCCCTCGAGCTCACGATTCACCCAGATGCGCAGGGCCTGGAACGTGCGCGTCGCCGGGTCGATGCGCTGATATCCGCGAGTCGGGACGGCGCGGCGGACGATCGCAGCCAGCGCCCCGGTGGTCTCGATGCGGTCAACCGACACCTGCTGGACGATGGCCCTGGCGATGCGCCGCGAATGGCGCTCCTCGCCAAACTGGAAGATCACGTTGGCGAGGTCCTCTTCCTCGACGTCCATGAGCAGGTCGGCAGCGGTCGGACCCTGCGTTCTGTCCATGCGCATGTCGAGCGGTTCGTCGCGACGAAAACTGAATCCGCGACCCTCCGCATCCAGCTGCATCGACGACACGCCGAGGTCGGCGAGCACGCCGTCGACGCCGCTGACGCTGCGGTCGTCGAGGACCGTGGCGAGTTGCCGGTAGTCCGAGTGAACGAGCTCAACGCGATCACCGAACGCCGCCAGCCGTTCAGCGGCGATCCGCAGTGCGTCTTCGTCCCTGTCGAGGCCAATCAGCGCGTCGGCGCCGCTATTAAGAATCAACGCGCTGTGCCCGCCGAGCCCGACCGTGCAGTCGACGTAGTGTCCGCCTCGCGACGGCATCAGCATCGAGATGACTTCAGCCGGCATCACCGGTTCGTGGGCCGGAACGTCCGTGGCGGTCAAATTCCAAACTCCGCCAGCGCGCGAGCGTCGTCTTCCGTGTAAGGATCGTGCTGGAGCTTCGCGACGAACCGATCGTGGTTCCAGACGTCGAGGTAGTCGTAGTTACCGAAGACGTCGACCTCGCCCGACATCGCCGCCGACTCACGAAGCCGCGCATGCAGGATCACGCGACCCTGGTTGTCGAACGCAGCGGTCTGGCCGAAGTAATTGACCCGGTCGAAGAACTTCGTTCTCGCCGGATGAGTGGAGGGGATTTTGGCCATTTTTTCTTCAATCGCCATCCACACCGGCATCGGGTAAATGCGGACGGACTCCCCCGTCAAGCTCGTCACGAACACATCCGAACCGTGCTTGTCTTCAACGAGGGCACGGAAGGCGTTCGGGATCTTGAGCCGCCCTTTGTCATCAATTTTGGCGGTGTGATTGCCCCGGAGCACGTCTTTTTACTCCACTTTGCTCCACTAATTTCCACGGCAATGGTAGAGAAGGCGAGCTGGGTTGTCAATCGTAAAATCCGCTAATTGAAGAGGATAATGGGGTTACGCTAAACTTTCTCCAGCGAATCTAAGGCGAATGTGTCGATGGGCTTGCGCAACTGCGTGCTACGATGGGCAAATTCACCGCATGGGTCAGGCATGAGCGTGCGCACGGTCCTCGTTTGCGAGGCGCAGGTCCCGTTCGTTCAGGGCGGGGCCGAAATTCACGTCCGCGAGCTGGTGCGGGAACTCCGCGAGCGCGGCTATCTTGCCGAGCTCGTCAGTGTGCCCTTCAAGTGGTACCCGAAGGAAGAGATCCTGCCGCACGCCGCCGCCTGGCGACTCCTCGACCTCAGCGAGAGTAACGGTCGACCGGTCGATCGAGTCATCGCGTCCAAGTTTCCAAGCTACTTCGTCAGGCATCCGCACAAGGTGGCATGGCTGATTCATCAGTACCGGGCCGCCTACGAACTGTGCGGCACTGAGTACAGCGACTTTTCTCACACTGATCTGGACGTCGGCCTTCGAGACAAGCTGATTGCGCTCGACACCGAGATGCTCGGTGAATGCCGCGCCGTCTTCGCGAACGCCCGCAACACCGCCTCACGGTTGAAGAAGTTCAACGGGCTCGACGCGGTCCCCCTGTATCACCCGTCACGGCTCGCGCCCCGGCTCCGGGCCGGCAGCTATGGCGACTACGTGCTCTCAGTTGGCCGGATCGAATCGGTGAAGCGCGTTGACCTCATCGTCCGCGCGCTCGCGCAGGTGCCCGGTGACATGCGGCTGGTGATCGCCGGGGATGGTACGCAACGCGCGAATGTCGAACGGGTCGCGTCTGACGCAGGCGTGTCAGATCGCGTCACGTTCCTCGGCATGGTCGACGACGACCAGTTGATCGACCTCTATGCCGATGCGCTGGCGGTCGTCTATCCGCCCTTCGATGAGGATTTCGGTTACGTCACGCTCGAAGCGTTCCTCGCGCGCAAGCCAGTCATCACATGCCTCGACTCGGGCGGGCCGAACGAGTTCGTGCGGAACGGGATCAATGGATGGAGCTGCGAGCCCCACCCATCTGCCCTGGCGGACGCCATCAACGCTGCGGCATCCGAC
>JACDDJ010000722.1 GCA_013817065.1 Acidobacteriota bacterium | reverse complement strand
TCTTGGCGCTTCTTTAACTTGACCTGAAGCAGGCGGATGACACGGTCGTGCTCGAGCTGTTCACGAACCGGTCGGACGAGAATGGGGCTCACGGGGCCTCCCGCAGAAACGTTAAGCAGCTGAAGGGAACCCGGAAGTCTAGCGCGTTTGACCGCAAACTGTATACCTGAAGCACGACCTTGACGGGCTAACCCTTACCACTCAGAATGTTAACCGTGATTTCGACGGCCACGGTGAACGCCACTGATGTGGTGCGGAGCCGGTCCATCCTGATCGTTGACGACGATCGGTCGGTGGCCGACACCTTCGCCAGGATGCTGACGCTCGAGGGCTTTGACGTTCAGACAGCTCTCGACGCCTCGTCCGGGCTGCAGTTAGCGGATGCGATGCGACCGCAGGCGATCATCCTCGATATGCGAATGCCTCTTATCAATGGCATCCAGTTCCTGCGCCAGGTGCGCGCCCGGCCTCACCTTGCCGGGATTCCGGTGGCGATTGTCACTGGCGACTACTTCCTGTCGGAGGCGGTTCAGCAGGAACTGCAAACACTCGGTGCGTCGCTCCGCTTCAAGCCGCTCTGGCTCGAGGAGCTCGTCGACCTCGCACAGACCCTGATCCCACGGTGAACGATCGCTTTCTCCGCGCCTGCAGGCGCGAACCCGTCGACTGCACACCCGTGTGGTTCATGCGCCAGGCCGGCCGCTACATGGCGGATTACCGCGAACTGAGAAAGCGGTATTCGCTGCTGGAGATCGTCAGGCAGCCGGAGCTGGCAGTCGCCGTGACGCTCCAGCCCGTGGACGTCATCGACGTCGACGCCGCGATCCTGTTTTCGGATCTGCTGGTGCCGTTCACGCCAATGGGCCTGGACTTCGAGTTCATCAAGGGTGAAGGGCCGTCGATTCATTACCCCATTCGCAGCGCATCCGACGTTGGACGGCTGAGGACGTTCGATCCCCGGGAGTCTCTGGCGCACGTCCTCGAAACGATCCGCATCCTTCGTCGTGAACTGCACGACCGTGTGCCGCTGATTGGCTTCGGCGGCGCGCCCTTCACACTGGCGGCCTATGCCATCGAGGGTGGCCCGTCGACCACCTACGCGCACACCAAGGCCTTCATGTACGCGCAGCCAGAGGCGTGGCACAAGCTGGGGGCGATGTTCGCGGCCCTGATCGCCGACTACATGCGCGCGCAGATCGATGCGGGCGCGCAGGCGATCCAGATCTTCGACTCGTGGGCCGGCGCACTCAGCCGCAGCGACTATCGCGAGTTCGCGCTGCCCCACAGCCGCGCGATCTTCGATCAGTTGAGCGATAGCGGCGTGCCGCTGATCCACTTTGGCGTCGGCGCCACCGCGATCCTCAACGATCTCGCTGAAGCGGGCGGTGACGTCATCGGGCTGGACTGGCGGCTGCCGCTCGACGAAGCGTGGGCCCGCATCAGCGATCGGGCGGTCCAGGGAAATCTCGATCCAACCGCCCTACTCGGTCCTCGCGAACGGATGTTCGCCGCGGCAGATGATGTCCTGCGGCGAGCGGGTGGACGACCGGGGCACATCTTCAATCTTGGCCACGGCATCCTGCCGTCGACATCGTTGGAACAGGTGCAGGCGCTGGCGAAGCACGTGCACGCCGCCACACTTGCGGGCTGACGCGCCACTCCGATGATCGCCATTATCGGTGGCGGGATCGCCGGGTTGTCGGCGGCCTACGAGCTTTCCACGCGAAGAGTCCCGTTCACGTTGTTCGAGGGCTCCCCGCGCCTCGGAGGCTTGGTGCGCACCGAACACGTCGCCGGGTTCACGATCGAGGCTGGCGCCGACTCGATGCTGGCGCAGAAGCGCGCCGCCGTGGACCTCTGCTCGGAGTTGGGCCTCGAGCCGCGGCTGATCTCGCCAAACGCGCCCAGGACGGCGTTCGTGCTGCATCGCGGAGCGTTGCATTCGCTGCCGGCGCCATCGATGCTCGGCATCCCCGCAACGTGGACAGGACTCGCCTCCTACTCGCTTCTCCCGCCCTTGTCGCGCGCACGGATCGCGTTGGAACCGCTGCTGCCGGTTCGACACCAGCGCAGCGACGAGTCGATTGCCTCTTTCTTCCGTCGTCGCTTTGGACAGGCGTCAGTGGACTACATCGCGCAGCCGTTGCTCGGCGGCATTCACGCCGGATCTGTCGAGCGGCTGTCGTTGCCCGCTCTGTTCCCGCGGCTCGCCGAGGCCGAGGGCTCGGGTCTACGCGTCCTGCGCTGGATCCACATGACGGCGGCGTCGAGTGGCGGCGCCGGGTTCCGCTCGATCGCGACCGGAATGGGAGAACTGGTCGAAGGGATCCGTCGTCGGCTGCCGGCGGCGTCCGTCCGGTGTAACGCCGCGGTGATGGCGCTCGAGCGACGCGAGCACGGCTGGAACGTCGTGACCGCCGCAGGGCCGTCAGACTATTCGACCGTGATCCTTGCGTGCCCCGCGCACGCCGCAGCGGCACTCCTCGCGCCGACCGACAGCGAAGCGGCGGCGCTCTGCGCTGCGGTGCCCTATGTCTCCACCGTCAACATCGCTCTCGCGTGGCCGCGCGCAGCGGTCGCCCACCCGCTCCGGGGCAGCGGCTTTGTCGTGGCGCGCAAGAGCAACACCGTCCGCATTACGGCAGCGACATGGGTCTCTTCGAAGTGGGAAGGACGGGCTCCGGCAGGACACGTCCTGCTTCGCGCGTATCTCGGAGGTGAACACGATCCCGCGGCAGTACATGAA
>JACDDJ010000721.1 GCA_013817065.1 Acidobacteriota bacterium | reverse complement strand
CTCGAGAACCGCCCGCTCGTCCTTGTGCTGATTGATGCGGAACATGATTCGCAACAGCATCGGGTCACTCGGGCCGCTCTTGCTGGCGCGAGCACGGGCAGCGCGGGCCGACATCGACGTTACCTGCGTCATCGCGAACGTGATGTACGAAACGTAACACTTCACCCATCTGCAACGGTTTCGACGGGCAGCGGGGGTAGTGTGCCGGTTTGAAGCAGTTCCCGCAACGCAGAGGCGATCGTCTGGGTTGGGTCCAGGCCGCGCAGCTTCAGCGTGCGGAAGACGCTCATCAGCACGGCCTGGGTGTCGGCCCCGCCGGGCGAGCGGTTGCACAGGATGTTTTTGCGCAGGATCACCGCCGGCCGCACCTGCCGCTCGGCGTGGTTGTTCTCGAACGGCACCTCGACCTTGTCCAGGAACGTGAACAGGTGGTCACGATGGCGGCTGATCCGCTCGCCCAGCCGCCGGACGTCGGCGTCGGCGTGCCCGCCGCCGGTCGCGTCGTCGGCCAGCTTGTTGAGCCTGCGGTTGATCAGCAGGATGCGCGAGCGGTACTTTTCGACGCTGAAGTCGGGGCGTTTACGCAGGCGGATGCCATCGCGCAGCAGCCGCCGCAGGAGTTTGGCGAAGGCGGTCCAGGCGGCCGAGCGGTTCCGCTCGTCGACCTTCTCCAGCTCGCGCAGCAGGTGGACCAGGCAGTATTGGCGGTCATCGCAGGCGACCTGCTCGTAGGCGGCCCAGAAGTCGCTGACCAGCGTGCCGGCGAAGGCTTCGGTGAAGAACCGCCGCAGGGCCGGGCCGCCGCGGGAGCGGTCGATCAGGTAGAGGCAGGTGCGTGTATCGCAAAAGCACCAGAGCCAGTGGGTGGTCCCGTCGACGCGCCAGCCGGTTTCATCCGCGTGCAGGCAGGCGGTGTTGCGGAGCTGCTCGGCGATCTGCTCGTACCAGGGCCGCAGCGCCGCGGCCATCCGGCCCCAGGCGTCGACCAGCCCGCCGGCCGTCACCGTCGCGTGCAGGGGGGACGCCAGGATGTCGCGTGTCTGGCTGATGGTGACGCCCAGGCCGTAGTGGAACCAACTGCTGAGGGCCACCACGTGGTGGCCGAGCGTGGCGTTGGGCATCGCGTCGGGCACCACCGGCTCCACGTGCTTCCTGCAGCCGGGGCAGTAGTCGCGGTGAATGGTGTGCTCGGTGACGACCGGCGTGATCTCCCGCGGGATGTCCTCGATGATCCGCGTGCGCGGGCGCTGGCAGCGTTGCAGCACGCCGCCGCAGCAGGGGCACGCCGCCAGGCGGTGGACCTCACGGGCATCGATCTCCGGCGGCGTCTTGCGCCGCGTGCCCGCGTGCCCGTCCTTCGCCCCCGGCTTCTTCTTCCTGCGCCGCTTCGACGCCGCCGGCTTGTGGTATACCGGCACCATGGCCGACGGCGTGGCCGGGCCGGGAGCCGCGGCCTGCAACTCGGCCACACGCTGATTGAGGGTGAGGGAGAACAGGACCACCGCCTCGGTCCCCAACGCGGCCAGCCGTTCGGCCTGCTCGCGCGTGAGGTCGCCGCGCAGCGCCGCGTCGATGATCGCGGCGAGCACGTCGTGAGATTGTTGCGTCGCGTGGCGTATCCGCGATTATCTACCGCACTACGAGCCGGAGCGCAATACCTGACAAGCGCCGAACACTGCGATTTATCAGGAGCGCTTGCAGGCGATCGTTGCAGACGGGTGAAGTGTTACCTTCCAACTACCCATGCGTTGGATCTGGATCGACAAGTTCGTCGAATTCACGTCGTGCCAATCGGCGACGGCGGTGAAGAACGTCACGCTTGCCGAAGAGCACCTGCACGATCACATCCCCGGCTTCGCCGTGATGCCCGGCAGCCTCATGATCGAGGGCATGGCCCAGACGGGCGGCATCCTGCTCGGCGAGAAGAACGCCTTCCGGCACATCGTGATCCTCGCGAAGGTCCCCAAAATGACCTTCCACGGCTACGTCGTGCCCGGCGACAGCATCCACTACGCAGCGACGCTCACCGACGAGCGACCCGAAGGCGGATCGGTTGAAGTGAGGGCCACGGTCGGCGAGACCCTTGTGGCTGAAGGCGAAATCATGTTCGCCCACATCGCCCAAAACGACCCCCAGTTCGGCAACATCAACCAGAAGAACTTCGTGTTCAACAGCGGACTGATGGGGGTCTTCGAGGTGGGGAAGGCGTGATTGAGAGACGGGGGATCGGGAGACAGTTCAGCAAGCGAGCGGCGGGGTTGATCCCCGCCGTTTTTCGTTTGTGCTTTGACGGCATCTCGAGGAATGCGGCCGAGTACAGAGACCCGTGCGGCGTAGCAAGGTTGATTGAGTTGCGATCTATCGCAACTCGTTTCCCAGACTGAACTCGCGATGTTGACACGCTCCTACTCGACCGCCGAAGTGCGGTAAAGTTTTACCGCATTTCGGCGGTCTAATATCTGTTATGCATCCGAAGAAGGCTCCAGAATGAAGTCCGCATGGATCCGGATTATCGAGCAACACACCGTCCCAGTCGAGCGCGACGAAATCCGCGCTTCACCGACGCGGCCCGAGGGTAGCGCGCCTCCCCATGGCCGACGTATAGTCCGTGGCGCGAGCGCCACCATCAGCAAGGAAGACGAGCCGCACGGCTCGGCGTATTTGGAAGTCTACCCACAGGGGCTAGCCCTCGGTGCCGACCGCGGTCATCACCCTGAACCGCTTTGCTTCATCGCTCAAATCGTTG
>JACDDJ010000720.1:354-2747 GCA_013817065.1 Acidobacteriota bacterium | reverse complement strand
GAACCGGGGCGGGCTCGCGAAGCTGACGACCACCGCCACGTTGACCGGTGAGTACCGGGATATCCGCCGGTTCCTCCACCAGCTCGAGACACGTCCCGAGTTCATCGTGCTCGAGAACGTCGACCTCTCGCAGAACTCAAGCGAGATGTCGCGCGGGATCACGGTGACGGTGCAGGTGGCGACGTACTTCCGGACCGGTGGCAATGGCAGCTGAAGCGAGCGGTAACGGCGGAGCAAGCGGTGCGGGAGGGACGCGCCCGTGGCACGTCGTCCTGCTCGTCGTCCTGACCGGCATCCTGCTCTGGATGATCTTTCCCGGCGGAGCGGCCTCGCCGTCCGTCACAAATACGGCGAATCCGCGCGCCGCGGGGGCCAAACCGGGTGAGCAGCAGGTGCAGCCCTCCGATCTGGACGTGAAGATCGAGGCCCTGGGTGAGGAGCCGGCGCCGCTTGGCGCTGCGGGTCGCAATCCCTTCCGCTTCCAGCCGAAGCCGCCGCCGCCACCGCCGCCGGCCCCGCCCGCGCAGAAGCCGGTTGCGGTAGCACCGCCACCGCCGACGCAGCCGACAGGTCCGCCGGCGATCGGCACGCTGGTGAAGTTCATCGGCATCGTCGATACCGGAAAGGAAAAGGTCGGTGCGTTCAGTGATTGCCGGACGACTTTCTCCGGTCGGGAAGGCGAGATCATGGAAGGCCGGTTCCGACTACTACGAATCGGAGTTGAATCAGCGGTCGTCGAGTACGCAGACGGTCAAGGACGAACGACGCTGCCCCTGAACGGGCAGGCGTGTGTTGGCAAGTAGCCAGCTGAGAGCGCAATCAATGAAGCACAGGCTCATCGCAATAGTGACGTTGACGGTCATGGTCTCAGGGTGTGCGGCCGGCCGCGCCTTCCGGCGCGGCGAGGACGCCTCGCGCCTCGGTAATTGGGACACCGCCGTCGCCGAGTACACACAGGCCGTCCAGGCAGATCCGGATAAGCCGGAGTACAAGATCCAGCTCGAACGGGCGATGCAGAGCGCCGCGCAGGCGCACATCAGCCGCGCGCGCGAGATGGAGGAGAAGGACGCGCTCGACGCCGCCCTGAACGAATACCGGCGGGCGAGTGAGCTCGATTCCACCAACCGGCTCGCCGCCGCGAAGGTCACTGAGCTCGAAAAGACTATTCGGGATCGGATCGAAGCCACCCGGCCGCGGCCGCAGATCGACAACCTGCGCGACAAGGCGCGCGCGATGGGGCAGCCGCTGATCGACCTGACGACCAAGCTGCCGAGCCTCAAGTTCAACAGTGCCAGCCTGCGCGACATCCTGAATTTCATCGGAACCCAGAGCGGGATCAACATCACCTACGAGCCGACGTTCCAGGACAAGGCCTACACGATCGTGCTCGAGGACGTGACCGTGGAGCAGGCGCTCCAGCAGATCATGATCGCGAACGGGATGTTCTATAAGGTGCTCAACCCGAAGACCATCATGGTCATCCCCGACAACACCGCCATGCACTCCAAGTACGACGACCTGGTGCTGCGGACCTTCTATATCTCGCACGCTGACGTCGCCGAGCTGACGCAGCTGGTGAACGCGATGACGCGCATCCAGACGATGGCGGTGCCGCCGGTCGTGCTGCAGGGTAAGACGGCAAACACGATCACCGTGCGCGGCACCGAGCAGACCGTGAACATCATCGAGCGCCTGATCCGCTCCAACGACAAGCCGCGTGCAGAGGTCGTCATCGACGTCCAGATCCTCGAGGTCAACCGGCAGCGGGTCAAGCGACTCGGGCTGAACCTGAACGAGTACGCCCTCGGCCTGACGTTCTCGCCGGAGCTGGCGCCGCCCAACACCGCCGTGACGCCGGGCGGGGTAGGCTCGCCCCCGCCGTTCAATCTCAACACGATCTCGCAGGGTGTGAGCACGGCTGACTTCTACCTCGCGGTCCCCGCTGCCGTGCTGCGCTTTCTTGCAACCGATTCGCGGACCAAGCTCATTGCGAAACCGCAGCTGCGCGGGGCGGAAGGCGCGAAGCTGACGTTGAACCTCGGCGACGAAATTCCCATCATTCAGACGGTCTTCGGCGCCGCCGTTGCCGGCGGCTTTGCCAGCATTCCCCAGTCGTCATTTACCTATCGGAACGTCGGAATCAACATCGAGATGACGCCGCGGGTAACGTACGAAGGCGACATCAAGCTCGAGTTGTCGGTCGAGAGCAGCGCACTCGGTGCACCGGTCAGTGTAGGGGGTCAGGACGCTCCGTCCTTCAGCACCCGGAAGGTTACGACCACGCTCCGCCTGCGGGAGGGAGAGTCCAACCTGCTCGCTGGCTTGCTCCGCGACGAACAGCGCAAGATTCTGACTGGATTCCCAGGCCTGATGAAGGTACCGATCCTCCGATC
>JACDDJ010000720.1:0-344 GCA_013817065.1 Acidobacteriota bacterium | reverse complement strand
GTCGAATGACGAGGTCAGTCAGTCCGACATCGTGATGCTGCTAACGCCGAGGATTGTCCGAACTCATGAGTTGACGGCGGAAGACCTCGCACCGATCTACATGGGCACGCAGCAGAACATCGGGCTCGGCGGACCGCCGCCGCTGATCGCTCCGATCGCACCCGGCGCCCCGACCGTTCCGGCCGGAACCGTGCCGCCTCCTGCGGTGGCTGCCGCGCCAGGCACGCAGCCGCCGGTCTCCACTCCGACTGTTGCCGGACGCACCGGGGAACAGTTGCCGCCGACCGCCGCGCCCGCGGGCGCGCAGACACCGAACCCACCGCTGCCCCCGGGCGGCGCAGCAC
>JACDDJ010000120.1:4335-9594 GCA_013817065.1 Acidobacteriota bacterium | reverse complement strand
CTGGAGCTCGCTGATCTCCTGAACCAGGAGATGGTCGAGAACCCGCTGCTCGAAGAAGTTCCGACCGAAGATCTCCAGCCCGTCGAACAGGCCCAGGCCGAGAAGGCTCCGGAAACGCCCGCCGCCGCGGAAAAGTCCGACGCCTGGGACGACGCCGACTACGAATATTTTTTCGGCGACTATCTCGACGACAGCTACCGCCCGCGCACGCCGCAGGAGGTCAAGGAACTGCCGCCGATCGAGAACACCCTCTCGACCGCCGGATCGTTGTCGGATCACCTGATGTGGCAGTTATCGCTGCAGACCAGTGACCCACAGCTGCAGGAGATTGGCGGCGCGATCATCGGCAACCTTGACGATGACGGCTACCTGGTCGCGTCAGTCGAAGAGATCGCCGCGATGGCGGACTGGCCGGTCGCGGATGTCGAGCGGGCCCTTCAGCACATCCAGACCTTCGATCCGATCGGTGTGGCGGCGCGCGACCTCCAGGAGTGCCTCTGGCTCCAGATCCGGCACCTCAGTCTCGAAGGGACCATCACCGAAAAGATCGTCACCGAGCACCTGCGACTGCTGCAGAACCACCAGGTCCCCGAGATTGCGCGCAAGCTTGGCGTCCAGATCGAGGACCTTCGCGAGCACGTCGAGATCATCCGGAACCTGGATCCGAAACCCGGAAGCCGCTTCAATCCATCGCAGTCGCAGTACGTGATCCCCGACGTCTACGTCGTGAAGGTGGAGGATCAGTACGTCGCGGCGCTGAACGAAGAAGGATTGCCGCAGCTTCGCATCAGCCCGGTGTATCGCCGCCTCCTCGACAAGAGCGCCGGCGAGAACAGCGACGAGACGCGTGCTTACGTCAAGGACAAGTTCCGCTCGGCGCTGTGGCTGATCAAGTCAGTGGATCAGCGCCAGAAGACGATTCACAAGGTCGCGACCAGCATCATCAACTTCCAGCGCGAGTTCCTGGATCTTGGGATGGAGCACCTGCGACCGCTCGTACTCCGCGACGTCGCCAACGACATCGGCATGCACGAGTCCACCGTCAGCCGCGTCGTCAACAACAAGTACATGCACACGCCGCAGGGCGTGTTCGAGATGAAGTTCTTCTTCCACAGCGGGATCAGCAGCTCGTACGGCGACAGCGTGTCGTCGGTCACGATCAAGCAGCGGATCCGGAAGATCATCGAGAACGAGGACCCGCGGAAGCCGCTCAGCGACTCGAAGATCGTCAGCATCCTGCAGAAGGAAGGGCTGCAGCTGGCCCGACGCACGATCGCAAAATACCGCGAAGAGCTGAAGATCCCGACATCGAACCAGCGGAAGGTGCTTTTCTAGCGATCGGCCATCGGCTCTCAGTGGTCAGCCAATCACGAGCTGGACGCAGAGAGCTGAAGTCTGAAAGCTGAGAGCTTAAATATGCGCCTCGACATCACCGGCCGTCACGTCACCGTTACCCCTGCCCTCCGGCAACTGATCACCAAACGTCTTGCCACCCTGGAACGAGTTCTCAACGATTCAGCGATCTCCGCGCTCGTCATCGTGACGAAGGAAAAGTATCGACACCGCGTCGAGATGGCGATCCATACCCGCGGCGACCATACGCTGAGCGGGAACGCCGAGGATACGAGCTGGCCGCTGGCGATTCGCCAGGCGTCGATCAAGATCGAACAGCAGGCCAAGAAGCTGAAAGGGAAGTGGGATTCGCGAAAGCGCCAGACAGCCAAGGGGGTTCGGAACAGCAGGGTGGGGTCAGCGGGTCCGGAGGCGGCCGAATCGGCGCCGATCTCCACCGCCCCCAGGGTGATCAAGGCCACGCGCTACGCGGTGAAGCCGATGTCAGTCGAAGACGCCAGCCTTCGCCTCGATGAAGTCGACGACGGGTTTCTGGTGTTCCGGGATGCGGAGGACGACGAGGTGGCGATCCTTTACCGCCGGAAAGACGGCAATTTCGGGCTCATCCAGCCATAATGGGGTCAGCCCTCCGCCGGGCAGGCCGGTGCAGGACCCTCCTCAATCGATGACTGGCGTCACCGTCGCAACGCTGCTGCGCGATCTTGCGGATTCGCGCCTCCTCGCGCTCGAGCTTATCGCCGGTGGCGCCGGTGTGGAACGCCGGATCACCATCCCGCAGCCCCAGAAGACCGGTCTGGCGCTCTCTGGATTCGACGCCTATCTCAAGGGCGGCCGCGTGCTGGTCTTCGGAGAGAGCGAGATCCGCTACGTCGAATCCCTGGAACCCGAACCGCGCCGGGCCGCTCTCACGCGGGTCTTCGGCCACGATCTCCCGTGCGTCCTCGTAACGGGTGGGTTCAAGCCGGCCCAGGAGATTGTCGATGCGGCGACAACGGCATCCGTGCCGCTGCTCGTCACGACGGCCTCGACGCCCGAGGCGATGACACGCCTCTCGACGCTTCTCGACAGCCACCTCGCCGCCCGCGGCATCGTTCACGGTGTGCTGATGGACATTCTCGGGCTCGGACTCCTCGTCGTCGGTGAGAGTGGCATCGGCAAGAGCGAGTGCGCGCTGGACCTCGTGGTGCGCGGGCACCGACTTGTGGCGGATGACACGGTGGAACTGCGGTGCCGCGGCGAATCGTATGTCATAGGTTCCTGCCCGGAGCTGACGCGGCACCACATGGAGATTCGGGGCCTGGGGCTGATCAACATCCAGGACCTGTTCGGCGTCGCCTCGACGCGCACGTCCAAACGCGTCGAGCTCGTCGTCCAACTGGAGCGGTGGGAACCCGGCCGCGAATACGATCGGCTCGGCATCGATGATGCGTTCTACGAAACGTTGGGCGTAAGGATCCCGATGGTGAGGATGCCTGTAGGGCCGGGACGGAACGTGGCCATCCTGGTGGAAGTGGCGGCTCGAAACCAGTTGCTCCGGAGCCGTGGTCATCACGCTGCGCGACGGCTGGTCGAACGACTGAATCGGCAACTCGATCCGGCAACGCGCATCACTGAAGCAGACACCGATCACGGAGACGAGCTCTGATGCGTGAAAAACGTCACGCCGCCCGCCGCGCCGCGCGAACGGCGGTCACCTCGCGTTTCGTGGTGCTGACCGGGCTCGCCGGGTCCGGCAAGTCACAGGCGATTAAAGCGCTCGAGGACCTCGGCTACTTCTGCGTCGACAACCTGCCGATCGAGCTGCTGCCGATGCTTGCCGATCTGACGTTGCGCGCCGGAACGGAAATTTCGCGCGCTGCGGTTGTCGTCGACATCCGTGAAGGCAAGATGCTCGAGGGGTTTCCGAAGGCGTTCAAGCGTCTGCAGCAGAAGAAGCAGCTGAACCCGGTCCTGATCTTCCTCGAGGCAGCCGAACCGACTCTCGTCCGCCGCTTCAGCGAGACCCGCCGTCCCCATCCGCTCGCCCCTGACCGCTCGGCTATGGAAGGGATCCGCGAGGAGAAAAAGGCGCTGCAGCAGGTCCGCCGGATGGCGGATCACATCGTCGATACCTCGGAGATGACGGTCCACGAACTGCGGCACGCGTTTACCAGCGTGGCCGCGGGGCGCGTCCCGGGCGCGCAACTGGTCGTCACCGTCCTCAGCTTTGGATTCAAGCACGGCATACCGGTCGACTCGGACCTGCTGTTCGACGTCCGCTTTCTGCCGAACCCTCACTTCGTGCCGACGCTGCGCCCACACACGGGCCGCGATGCGGATGTCGTGAAGTACATCAACAAGTCGAAGGCGACCCACGAGTTCCTCACGCACACGCTGAACCTGTTGAAGTTCCTGGTGCCGCAGTACGTTCACGAAGGAAAGACGTACCTGACCATCGGGATCGGCTGCACGGGCGGCCGGCATCGCTCGGTCGCGATCTCGGAGGCGCTCAAAAAAGGGTTGTCCGGTCTGCCGGGCGTGCGCGTGCGCGTCAAGCATCGGGATATCGGGAATGAGTAGGTCAGCATGCGTCTAGCAGTGGTCGTCGTGACGCACGGTCAGCTCGCCACCGAGCTCGTGAACTCGGCGGAGATGATCGTTGGCGATCTGCCGCATTTCGCCGCCGTGTCGATCGGATGGCACGACGATGTCGGGCATGCGCGGGAGGAGATCGGCCGGGCGATCGAACGGCTTGCGGTGACGGAGCCCGACGCGCCGCGGATCCCGGTGCTCGTCCTCACCGACATGTTTGGCGGCACACCTGCCAACCTTGCGGTCACCTTCGTCAGCAGTGACGTCGAAGTCATCACCGGAGTCAACCTGCCGATGCTGATCAAGCTGGCGCGGCCGCACACCGGTAACAACCTGTTGACGATCGCGCGCGAGATGCGGGAAGACGGACGCAATGCGATCTGGGTTGCATCCGACCTGCTGCGCGGAGAGAAGGCATGACGTCCTGTTCGGCCGCGATCGTGAATTCGCTCGGCCTTCACGCCCGGGCCGCGGCGCGGTTCGTCCACGTCGCAGCCGGCTTCTCATCGTCGATTCGTGTTGGCCGCGGCGGGCGTGAGATCGACGGCAAGAGCATCATGGGGCTGCTGCTGCTGTCGGCGGCGCAGGGCAGCGACATCACGATCACGGCCGACGGCGCCGACGAGCAGCAGGCAATGGACGCGTTGTGCGCGCTCGTCCGCCGCGGGTTCGACGAGGCGCCCTTCGACATCGCAGCAGGCAAGCCGTGCGTCTGAAGGGCCTCGGCGTGTCGCCAGGTCTGGGGGTCGGGACTGCGGTGGTCCTGCGCCGAGCCAGCGGTAACTTCGGGTTCCGGGTGCCATCCCGCCGTGTACCGCGCGAGGTCGAGCGCCTGCAGGCGGCGCGGGAAGCTGCCCGCGAACAGATCACACACATCAAGGAACGGATTGCCTCCGGCGCCGGCGCCGAGCATGCCTACCTGTTCGACGCGCAACTCCTGATGCTGGACGACCGGATGCTGATCGATCGGGCGATCGAGATCATCCGTTCATCAAGAGTGAACGCGGAGGCAGCGCTGCAAAAGACCCTGGACGAGATTTCCGCGCTCTTCAACAGCGCCGACGATCCGTACCTTCGCGAGCGGCGCGGCGATGTGTCCGACGTCGTCGGCCGGCTCTTCGGAAACCTGCGCGCCGGGGAAGTGCAGGCCGATCTGTTTCGTGAGCTCGAAGGGCCGCTCGTCCTCGTGGCCGATGAACTCACGCCGTCCCTGATTGCGCAGCTCGATTGGCATCGGCTGGCGGCCCTGGTGAGCGACGAGGGCAGCTGGACCTATCACACCGCGATCCTCGCACGGTCGATCAGGATCCCCGCCGTAGCGGGTCTGCGTAACGC
>JACDDJ010000120.1:0-4325 GCA_013817065.1 Acidobacteriota bacterium | reverse complement strand
GTGGACGGCGCGACTGGTGAGGTGATCGTCAATGGCGACGAAGCCGAGATGTCACAGATCCGGGCACGCGAGCGATCACGGGTGGCATACGAGCAGTCGCTGGACGAATTCCGGCGCCTGCCCGCGGTGACGGCTGACGGTGTCCAGATCCGGCTCGAGGCGAACATCGAGTCGGCCGATGATGCCCAGCGTGCGCACGAGCGAGGAGCCGATGGTATTGGACTGTTCCGCTCGGAGTTCCTGCTGGCGGGCGGGGGACAGGGCGCGCTGGCGGAAGATGCACAGTACGCCGCCTACAGCCACCTGCTGAAGAGCGCGGCGCCGGCGCCGGTGACCGTCCGCACCTTTGACGTCAGCGAAGCGCAGCTGCCGATCGAGCACTCAGGCGGGGACGGATCGAGATCGCCGCTGGGCCTTCGCGGCATTCGCCTCAGCCTGACGATGGACGAGATTTTCCAGGCGCAGCTGCGTGCGCTGCTGCGTGCAGCGCGCCACGGCTCGCTGCGGATCATGTTCCCGTTTGTGTCGAGCGTCGAGGAACTGCGCGCCGCGCGCGAGGCCGTGGCGAAAGCCGCCGCGAGCCTGCGGGCGCGTGGGATCGAGGTTCCCCGCGTGCCGACCGGCGTCATGATCGAGGTGCCGTCGGCCGCCATGACGGCAGACCTGCTCGCCGCGGAGGCCGACTTCTTCGCGATCGGCACCAACGACCTCATTCAATATTGCCTCGCCGTGGATCGCACGGACGATCGCGTGTCACGTCTGTACCAGCCGCTGCACCCGGCGATCCTGCGGATGCTTCGCGCCGTCTCCAGGGCCGGACGCCGCCGCAACATCCGCGTGTCGGTATGCGGGGAGATGGCCGCCGATCCTGTCCTCCTGACCCTGCTCGTTGGCCTCGGGCTGACCGAATTCAGCATGGCGCCAGGCGCGATCCCGCTCGCCAAACAGGTCCTGCGCGATCTGAACGCGGCCGATGCGACGCGTGCCGCTGCCCGGGCGCTGCGCGCCGCCACGGCGGCCGACGTCGAACGCGAGCTGATCGACTTCCTGGCGCCACAGACCGTCAAACAGTCCAAGCCGTAAGCCGTCCATTGCGAAAGAGGAACGTGTGCACGAACCAGTACGAGTAGAGAAGCCGTGGGGATACGAGCTGCACTGGGCGAAGACCGACCGCTACGTCGGCAAGCTCATTCACATCAACGCCGGCCATGCGCTGAGCCTGCAGTATCACAACGAGAAGGACGAGACGATCTTCCTCTGGAAGGGCCGCATGCTCTTCGAGATCAAGGAAGGCGACGAGCTGGTGAAGCGCGAGATGAAACCCGGGGATGCGGTCCACGTCACGCCGCCAACGGTGCATCGCATGACCGCCATCGAGGACTGCGATGTGTTCGAGGTCTCCACACCGGAGCTGCACGACGTCGTCCGCATCGAGGATCGCTACGGCCGTTCGACGTAGGGCGGCTTCTGCGTACCCGCCGCGTATCACCGTCGCAGAGACTGCATCATCGGAAGCCGGATTTTGGTGATTGACGCGCAATTGGTCGCGGACGAAAATGGCCGCACATTTGTAACGGACCTGCTTGATAGCGAGCGGGCAGACGAAAGGACAGTTCGACGATGGGTAGCGTGAACAAGGTCATCCTGGTCGGTAACCTCGGTCGTGACGCGGAGCTCCGCTACACGCCTGGTGGGGCGCCGGTCGCCACTCTCAACATGGCCACCACCGAGGTGTGGAACGACAAGGGCGGCCAGAAGCAGGAGAAAACGGAGTGGCACCGGATCGTGCTCTGGGGGAAGACCGCCGAGAGCCTCAACGAGTACCTGACCAAGGGAAAACAGATCTACGTCGAGGGCCGGCTGCAGACGCGGCAGTGGGACGACAAAGATGGCAACAAGCGCTACACGACGGAGATCCGCGGTGATCGGGTCGTCCTGCTCGGTGGCGGTGGAGGGGGCGGCGGTCAGCGCGGCGCCCGGACCGGCGGTGCCGCTCACATGGAAGATCCGATGGGCGAGCCCGTCTCGGAATTGAGCGACGACGATATCCCGTTCTAGCTGGCGGGCCGTCGCGACGCTTGCGAAAGTACCACCAAAGGGGCCGTTCCAGAACGGCCCCTACTTCTTAATCAGGCTATCCAGCCGCTGCCTGGCCAGCTGCGCGTCGGGCGCAGCGTTGTGGAGCTTGATCACTGTCTCGTAAGCGCGGCGCGCCAGCTCCGGCTGCTTCAGCCCTTCGTAGCTCAATCCGAGTTTGTACCACGCCTGGGGCGCTGAGTCGGTCTGGCCGTAGATGGCGGTGACCTTCTGGTAGGCGGCAACGGCTTCCTTGTAATTACCGAGCGCGTAATAGGAGTTGCCGATTCCCAGCTGTGCGTCATCAGCGCGGGGGGAGGTAGGAAACTCGCGAATGTAGAACTCGAACCCCTGGATAGCGAGGTCGTGCTGGCCACTCGTGTAGTCGTAGAAGGCGGCGTCGAAGGCCTTGCCCGGAGAGACGCCTGAACTGGACGGTTGAGTGGGAACCGCAGGCGGTGCGCCGGTGGGCGCCCCTGTTACCGGGTCGATCGTCACCGCCGCTGCCGGTGCCGCGGCTGGCGCGGACTGGATTGCCTGCCGCATCGATTCGATCTCCTGCGTCATCGTGGCGAGCCGAACGTTGGTGTCGTCGGACTTCTCACGCAAGACGCGGACGCCGTCCGAGATGCCGTTGATGACGAGCATCTGGTCAGCGAAGCCTTTCCTCGTTGCGCCGGTCTGGTCATCGATCTTCGCGTTCATGGTCTTCAACGTGTCGGCGAGGCCGCCGAGCATCTGCTGGAGCTGTGCCTGCTGCTCCTGCAGCATCCTGATCTCGGCGAGCAGCTGCTGGTGGACCTTGTCGGCCGCCATCGAGGGAGTGGGCATCAGCCACAGGCTGACCGCGATCACCAGTGTGGATTTGAACTTCATAGCTGTCCTTTAACGGGGCGTTCATCGCAACTTCCAACTACCAAACGCCAACTTCCAGGTTTGGATTCTGGCAGTTGGAGTATGGAGGGTGATGCTCGAGTCCTTGTCTACTTGCTCGTGACAACAAAGTGCGCGCGCCGGTTCATGGAGAATGCCTCTTCGGTCCGCGCCGGATCGAACGGGAATTCCTTGCCGTAGCTCACGGTGCGCAGCCGGTCGGCCGGAATGCCGAGTGACACGAGATAGTTGCGAGCCGCCAGCGCGCGGCGCTCGCCGAGCGACAGGTTGTATTCCGCAGTGCCGCGTTCGTCGGCGTGCCCTTCGATCGTGATCACCCACGTGGGATAGCGCTTCATGATCTCCGCGTTCGCGTTCAGCACCTGCTGTCCATCGACACTCACCTCTGATTGATCCAAGCCGAAGAACAGCGGCTGGAAAGGGGAGTTCTTATTGATGGCGTCGAGATCCTGGCTCGAGATCGCATCCGCTCCAGCTGGATCCACCGGCACCGGCTGCGGTTCGTTTACCGGGGTGGGCGGCGTGGGCGGACGATTGGCGTCGGCCGACGTGTTGGAGGGCGGCGGCGGAATCGGCTTGGCCACCGGCGGGACCTTCTTCGCGCAGGCCGCGGCGACAAGCAACAGGATCCCGAACACCGCAATGATCTTTTTCATCTGCATACTCCCAAAATATCGACTTAGCTGGTGTGGAACGATCAATTTGACCAGTTCGGATAACGGTTCTCACCGGACTTGGTCAGCTGGCGCATATTCTGGCCGTCCCGGTCGATAGTGAAGATCTGATACTTGCCGGCACGACTCGACGTGAATGCGATGTGCCGCCCGTTCGGTGAAAAGGCCGGGCTCTCGTTACTGCCTTCACCATGCGTGATCGATTTCACGCTGCGCGTCGCAAAGTCGAAGATCTTGATGTCGTAACCGCCACCGGCCTGGGACGCATACGCGATCTCGTTGAACGGCGCCGGCGACCACGTCGGACGATCGGCCCAGGTCTCGCGGGTGATCTGCTGCTGGCCGGAACCGTCGGCGTCCATGATCCAGATCTGCGGCCGGCCCGTCCGATCCGATGTGAAGGCGATCTGTGTGCCACTCGGCGACCATGTCGGCGTGACATCGCTCGACGGATGATTGGTCAGGCGGCGCAGGCCGCTGCCGTCACGGTTTACCACGTAGATTTCTGAGTTGCCGTCGCGCGGTGACATGAACGCCAGCTTCTGACCGTCAGGCGACCACACGCTAAGGAAGTTGTGGATGCGATCGGTCCCCTTGGCCGGGCGGCTGTTCCGGCCCTTGTAGATATCCGCAACGATGATGTCGGGATACCCGGAAACGTAGCTCGTGTAGGCGATGGAC
>JACDDJ010000719.1 GCA_013817065.1 Acidobacteriota bacterium | reverse complement strand
GCGGTTCGGCGCACTTCCGCAGGCTGGTCAACCCCAAGGGCCTCGCGATCTCATCGTGCACCACCGCACCGTACTTCTTCCCGTAGAGTTTCTCGACGAGTACCCCGAGCACGACGTATCCCGCGTTCGAGTACGCGTGCTTTGTTCCCGGCTTCGCCGCCAGCGGGCCGCCCGCGGCCTTCTCGAGAAGCATGTCAACGGTCACGTTGTCGAACCTGCCCTCCGGGGTCCCGACCGAACGCTGGATTCCCGACGTGTGGTTGAGGATCTGCTCGATCATCACGGCGCCAACTTCCGAATTGATGCCTGTGAGGTGCTCGCCGATGGGGTCGGTCAGCGCGAGGCGTCCACGCTCGACCTGCTTGAGCACGAGCGCGGCTGTGAACTGCTTGGTGACGGATCCGATGTAGTACGTCGTCGCTGCCGAGGCGCTGACGTTCTTCTCGACATCGGCCACACCCCAGGCGCGCTCGAGCAGCATCTTTCCATCACGCATGACCGCGACCGATACGCTGGGGACGCCCTTCGCGAGCATGTGCGACTTCACGAACGCCGCCACGCGCTCTTCCAGCGGCCCGTCGGGCTGGCCCGATGCCGCACCCGCCAGTTGATGTCCACCCACCAGCCCCGTCGCCGCCGCGAGGCACAGCGACCAGTACACCATCGCGCGCTTCGTCAATGCCTGTCCTCTCGGTGTCACAAGTTACTCCGTTCGTAACGCGATGGTCGGTTCGATGTCGAGCGCGCGGCGTGTCGGCACCACGCAACCGAGCATGCAGACGCCCAGCATGACAATCCCGTAGCCGATGATCATGGCCATTCCCTGGAGGGTGAGGTCGCTCTCCGAACCCGGGAACTCGGTGTATTTGATCAGCGAGGCAATGGTGAACACGATCGCGGTGCCGACGACGATGCCACCGGTTACCTGCAACAGGGGACGGCGGAAGGTGGCGGCGACGACGCGCCGGCGGCTGGCGCCGAGGGCCACGCGCACGCCGATCTCCGGCGTTCGCCGGGCGACGGTAAACGACAACACGGCATAGATCCCGGCCAGCGACAAGACCAGGGCGACGGTGGACAACGCGACGGCGATGCGAACCCACAACCCCATCACCAACAGAAGGTCGTCGTTGACCTCGTTGACGCGCTGCACGCCGACGAGCCGCAACGAGGGATCGACGGCCATGGCGACGGCGCGCACCTGCGGCGCGAGCGTCAGCGGATCGCCGCCGCGCACGTGCACCACCATGTGAATCTGATCGAACAGATCCGGGGTGCCTGGGAGGTAGAAGCCCGCGGCGCGCCCCGGCTGCGTCGGCGCTCCGGCGCCGAGCTCGCGCACGACGCCGATCACTTCGTACCAGTCACCCGGTCCCGCGGGATCGCCCGAGTTCCCCGGCGCCCAGCGCCGTAAGGCCGGCCCAGGGAAGCGAAAGCGCACCTGCTGGCCAACCGCGTTGCGGCCCTGCAGGATCTGATCGAGGAAGCCCTGATCGACGATCGCCACGCGCGTGCCGGGGACGGCGTCTGCGGGGGTGAACCCGCGGCCGGCAAGAACCGGCGCGTCCAGGACCTCGAAGTACGACGGATCGACGGCCGCGATGGTCGCCCTGCGCAAGGGAGGCTCCGCGTTCGAGCCGCCCGCTAAGGCCGATGCGCCGCCATCCGACTTCGCTGAAGCTACGTCGGACACGTCCAGGTCGTAGCCCATCTCGATGATCTTCTGCGGGCGGTTCGTCGTCGGTATGCGCTCCGTGAACGTCACGCCACTCACGCCGGGCTGCGCGGCCACCCTCAGGCGAAGCTCTTCGAGCGTGGCGGCCAGCCGCGCGTTGCGCTCGAGCGTCGCGGCGTCGACGTTCAAGCCGCCATCGACGGCGTAATCCCGTCCGATTTGCACGGCGAGGTATTGCTCGTGTGCGAATCCGGCATCGAAGTCGTCGACGCGACGCAACTGAGACTGTTCCCAATAAACAGCCGCAGGGAAGATCACCGTGGCCGCGACCTGCGCGACGATCACCACGGTCCATACGCCGCCGAACTGCAGGCCGCCGCTGCCGGCCGTGGTCTGCTTGAGCCGATGGCCCATGCCGCGCGTGATTTTGATCGCCGGCATGATGCCGGCGATGGCGGCGCCCGCCACCGTCAGCAGGATCGCGGCGGCGAAGGCGCGCGGCGAAAGGCTGAGGTCGAACCAGAAGGGAAGGCGGCCCATGTTGGTTTCGAGAAACACCATGGTCCAGGTGCGAAGCACAAGGTCGGCAGCGGTGATGCCCACGGTGGCCGCGACACCGCCAAGGACCAGGGCTTCAGCGAACATCTGCGCCACGATGCGGCCGCGGCTCGCGCCGAGGGCTGTCCGGACCACGAGATCGGCTTCACGCGATGCCGCTCGCGCAAACAGCAGCAGACCGACGTTGCCGCAGATCAGGGCCAGCAGCAGGACGGCGAAAACGTAGACGGAGTACAGGATGAGCATCCCGGCGGGGTCGTCAGCAGGCGAGGCCATCATCGCGTAGGGCCTCAGGCGTGGCTCGAGATGCTCATGCGTGGTGGGGAACTGCGTCGCCGCGCGCCGGCCGACGGTCGTCAATTCCGCCTGCGCGGTCTGCATGGTTTCGCCGGGCGCGAGCAGGGCAAAGACGGTGATGGCGGGGCCGGAGCGCGGCGTGTGATCGAGAACAGCGGTCTTGAGCGGCAGCCACACGTCGTGCGAGACCGGAAACTCGAAGCCCTCACGCATGACGCC
>JACDDJ010000119.1 GCA_013817065.1 Acidobacteriota bacterium | reverse complement strand
CCCCCGAACAGCACGAGCTTGGCCGGCGCACGTTCCTGAAAGCGCTTGCCGGTACGCCTGCCCTGGGGCTACTCGGCGCGACCGCCGCGATGAAGGGGCCGGTGCGCGGCGGCCCCGTGCGCATCGGATTCATCGGCGTCGGCGCACAAGGTCGGGTGCTGCTCAGCAGCGTCGACCCTGCGTTCGGTGACGTCCGCGCTCTTTGCGACATCAATCCAGGCGCCATCACCAAGGCTGACGAAATCGTGCAGCGGAGAAAGCTGCCCACGCCGAAGCACTACGCCGAGTGGGCCGAGATGATCCAGAAGGAGGACGTCGAGGCGGTGATCGTCGCCGTTCCTCTCTGGGCCCACGCCGACATCGTGGTCGCGTGCCTCAATGCCGGCAAGCACGTACTCTGCGAAAAGATGATGGCGTGGGACGTCGCCGGATGCGAGCGCATGGCGCAGGCGGCAGAAAAGAACGACCGGATCCTCGAGATCGGCTACCAGCGGCGTTACAGCGGTCTCTACCAGTCCGCCTATGAGGGGATCATCAAGAAGGGTTTGCTCGGCGACCTCTATCACGTGCGCATGGTGTGGCACCGCAACGGCAACTGGCGCCGCACAGGGGGGCCGCCCGTCCCCGACTACGACCCGTCCCAGTGGGGCTACCCGACCTGGGAGCACCTGTGGAACTGGCGTCTCTACTGGAAATATTCGCAGGGGCTGTTCGCCGAGCTCGCGAGTCACCAGGTGAATGCGGCCAACTGGTTCCTTGGCGCGGCGCCCAGCGCCGTCACCGCAAGCGGCGGCATCCACCGGTTCAAAGACGGACGCGAGGTCCCCGATCACATCTACGCCACGTGGGAGTACCCGGGTGGACGGACGGTGACGTATTCCTCGATCGAATCGAACGCGCTCGAGAATCGCTACGAGGTGTACTTCGGCACCAAGGGGACGCTTCTCATGCGCAACGAAACCGAGGCGTTGCTCTTCGAGGAAGGCCCGGCCGGCGCGCGGCAGACCGCCGTGGAAGTGTCTCCACGCGACGGGGTTGCCGCGGCAGAAGCCTCGGAAACGCGCCGGCGCAATCCATCAGCGGCGTCTGCCGCCGGCGCGGCTGTGGCGACAACGACGAATGCCCGAAGCGCCGCAGCGCCGACCGCCCGGCCGCCGGCGACCCGCCAGGAGATTTCGCGGTTCTGCGCGGCGGTGCGCGGTGGAGCACCGGTAGCGTGCGGTCCGCTCGACGCCATGCATTCCGCCCGCGCGTGCATTCGCGGCAACGAGGCGCTCAAGCAGAAAGCGCGCCTGGACGTCTGAGGCGACTCACCAGCTGTGCATGGTTCCATCCTGCCTGCGCGCGACCGGCAGGTAGGCCGGCTCGTAGGGATATTGCGCCGCCAGCAACTCGTCGATGTCGACGCCGAGCCCCGACGCATTGCCCGGGTGCATCACACCGTCCGCGAACGTGTAGGCGTGCGGGAACACAAGATCGGTGTCGTCGGTGTGCCGCATGTATTCCTGTATCCCGAAGTTATGGACGCTCAGGTCGAAATGCAGTGCGGCCGCCATGCACACAGGACTCAGGTCGGTGGCACCGTGCGAGCCAGTGCGCACGTGATAGAGCTCAGCCAGGTTCGCGATCTTGCGGAGGTGGCTGATGCCACCGGCGTGAACCACCGTCGTGCGGATGTAATCAATCCATTGACTGGTGATCAGTTGATGGCAGTCGAAGACCGAGTCGAATACTTCGCCGACGGCAATCGGAGTCGTCGTGTGCTGCCGGATCAGTCGGAAGCCTTCCTGAAGCTCCGCCGGTACCGGGTCCTCCATCCAGAACAGATGATACGGCTCGAGGCTTTTGCCGAGGCGCCCGGCTTCGATCGGTGTCAGTCGATGGTGGACGTCGTGCAGCAGGTGGACGTCCGGTCCGAATTCACGGCGGAGTCGTTCGAACAGCGTGGGGACGAATGGCAGGTAGCGCTCGGTACTCCACGCGGTTTCCGGCGGTGTACCGCGTTCGGCTGGTTCGTAGTAGAGATCCCCGCGGCCGACGCCGTACGCGTGCGGCATATCCGGGATGGCGCACTGCGCGCGCACCGCCTTGTAGCCCGCAGTCACATACCGGCCGACGGCAGCGACCGTGTCGTCCACGTTCGATCCATTGGCGTGTCCGTAGACCATCACGCTGTCACGTGAGGCCCCGCCGAGCAGTTCGTACACCGGTCGATTCACCGCCTTGCCCAGGATGTCCCACAGTGCCGTGTCCACCGCACTGATAGCGGTCATCGTGACCGGCCCCCGGCGCCAGTAGGCACCCTTGTAAAGGTATTGCCAGGTGTCCTCGATCCGCCGCGCATCGCGGCCGATCAGGAGCGGGATGATGTGGTCTGTCAGATAGCTGGCGACCGCAAGCTCGCGGCCGTTGAGGGTGGCGTCGCCGAGGCCATGGATGCCCTCCTCGGTCGTGACCTTGAGCGTCACGAAATTGCGTCCCGGAGAGCAGATAATGACGCGCGCGTCGGTTATTCGCATTTCAGTTGGTTGCGGGCTGAGCCGCCAAGATCCTACACCATCACGTCTGCATCGAAGGGATATGCCCGGGTCACAGCCGTGGGAGCGTGAGGCCACCGTCGGCGTGGATAACCGAGTCGGTGGTGTAAGGCGCGTCGCCCCGCAGCAGCGCAGCGACGACGCGTCCGACGTCGGCGGGACGGCCCCGAGCGGCGCTCGGGCACCAGTCCGTCCGAGAGGCGAGCGTCGTACAGCTCGTGCACGGCGGCGGTCATGTCGCTGGTAATGATGCCGGGACGCACCTCGTAAACGGGGATGCCCTCGGGCGCCAGCCGCACGGCACATAGTTTCGACGTCACCGCGAGCCCCGCCTTGCTCACACAGTAGTCGCCTCGAACTGCATCACAGACTGTTACGGCGCGCATCATATATGATCCCAGCCGATGCCCGATCCCAGCCGCGTCACCCGTCGCGACTTCATCACTGCCCCCGTCGCCGGGCATGCGCGGGCCGCCGATTTCTGGCTTCGCGTGCACCGGCAGATTATGGCGTGCCGATTTGAAATTGTCCTGCCTGGCGAAGCCGGCGGTGCCACGCCGCTCGCGCGCGAAGCGCTCGACTACGCGGATCGTCTCGAAGAGGTGATGACGATTTTCCGCGACACGAGCGAGCTGTCACGCGTGAATCGAGGGGGGCACGCCGGACCGGTCGTGGTGGGACCCGTGCTCTTCGCCGTCCTCGCGCTCTGCGCAGAGGTGCACCGTGAGACAGACGGCGCCTTCGACGTCACGTCCACGCCGCTCAGTCGATGCTGGGGGTTTTTAGGGCGCGAGCCGCGGCTGCCCGCACCGGGCGAGATCGAACAGGCGCGCAGCGTAGTCGGTATGCAACACGTCCGCCTCGATCGCGAGGGCTGCAGTGTCTCTTTCGACCGTCCAGGCGTGTCGTTGAATCTTGGCGCGATCGGCAAAGGTTACGCGCTCGACCGACTCGGTGCGCTGCTCCAGCGGCGAGGCGTCAGGCGCGTACTGCTCTCGGCGGGCTCCAGCAGCATTCTCGCGTCCGGCGGGCACGCCGAACCGTGGCAGGTGGACCTGCGGTCGACCGTCATCGACGAGCGGCTTGCCCGGCTCCATCTGGCGCATGGCGCCGTCGGGACAAGCGGTGCGGGCGAGCAGTTCGTCGAGGTGGACGGCGTGCGCTACGGCCACGTCATCGATCCGCGGACCGGCTGCCCTGCGGGGGGGGTGCTGAGCGCCAGCGTGATCACCACCGACGCCGCATCGGCGGACGCGCTCTCAACCGCGTTTCTCATTGGCGGCCCCGATCTGGCGCAGCGCTATTGCTCGACCCATCCCGACGTGATCGCGCTGATCACGTTGGACGATGGATCCCGACGTCCGAGGACGTTCGGCGCCTACCCGGGCGTACGGATGACCCACGGGTAGGAGGCGCCTGCTTCACGATGGCCGACACTCGCTTGACGGCGTCGCAGAGGCGTTCGTTCCGATGATCGTCGCCGGCCTGAGGGACAGGACGGGAAGTTACGGCAGCGGGTTCGTGGGGCTCGTCGCGCGGTCGCGGGCGCGATAGCGGTGAGCTTTCTGCCCCGTGCCGCGCGGGTCCAGACGTGATGTGGCGAGTGTGGATCGCCGTCAGGCCGCGCTAGACCCGAGGGGAGGGGAGACCGTCGACGCGCTGTGCCTGCGCCTGTGCTCGCAGCACCAGCTCGGTTGCAAGGAAACAGTGCGCCTGTGGCATCGCCACCTCGGTCCGGTTCAGGACGTCTGACACGAGTTGCTCGCCGTACGGCAACGGGACGTCGCGACAATCGATGTGTCGCGTCTCTTTCTGATCGACCAGGAACAGGTGGTTGCCGCCGGGCCGGCCGGCGATGTCGATGTTCTTGCGCACTTCGATGAAGCCATCGGTGCCGAGGACGGTCAACCGGCCGTCGCCCCACGTCGCCAGACCGTCGGGGGTGAACCAGTCGACCCGGACGTAGCCGGTCCCCCCGTTGCCACGCATCGTCATGTCCCCGAAGTCCTCGAACGTGGAGTATTGAGGGTTGTGAAAATTTCCTGTCTGCGCGCAGACGACTTCGGCACGGGTGGACCCGGTAAAAAAGAGGAACTGGTCCGCCTGGTGTGATCCGATATCGCAGAGAATGCCGCCGTATCGCGGTCGTTCGAAGAACCACGCGGGACGTGTCTTCGGACTCATGCGATGCGGCCCGAGGCCGATGGTCTGCACCACGCGGCCGATCGCACCGGCCTTGACGAGCTCCGCCGCACGGACGGTCGCCCGGTTTTCGAATCGCTCGCTGTACATGATCGAGTAGATGCGCCGCGTCTGCGCCTGCACGCGACGCACCTCCGCGAGCTGCTCGAGGGTCGTGATGCCCGGCTTGTCCGCCATGTAGTCCTTGCCGTGCTGCATCACGCGTATGCCGAGCGGTCCCCGCTCATCCGGGATCGCGGCGCTCAGCACCAGTTGGATGCTGGCATCCTCCAGGATCTCCTGTTCACTCCGGGCGAGCTTCGCCTGGGGGAACCGTTTGAGAAAAGCGGTGGCGAGGTCGGATTCCGTCGCGAAGACAGAAACGAGCGCGCCACCTCCGCGCAGCACCGCGGTGGTCTGCCCGTAGATGTGCGAGTGGTTCAGGCCGATCACGCCGAACCTGATCCGTGCCGTGCTGTTCGCAGGCCCGGTGACCGGGCGCTCCTGTCGCGGTCTGGCGTTCACGGATCGAGTGGACGCGGCCGTCAGTGCGGCGGCCGAGCCCGCCAGTCGGCCGAGGAATTCACGCCGGTCAACGTCGTATCTCTTCATGACCTGCTCCGACAACCCCGCCTTCAACCCGACGCGATCGGGACGCGGTAACACTACCGGACTGGCAGCGCAGGGTGTAGCGCTAGTCTAGAACCGCAGCCTCGCGGCGAACCGGACCTGGCGTTCAGTGGGCTGGGCTGACGTAATCTCGGTGTAGCCGTTCAAGTTGAGGATTGTGCCGTCAGCCGCGCGGGTCGCCGAGGACGCATTGGCTCCAGGATTGTTGAACGCCGGCCTGTTCGTCACGTTGAAGACCTCCGCCCGGAACTGCATCGTATAGCGCGCGGCGATCTTGAAATCCCGGAACACGCTCGCGTCGAGGTTCACGACGCCCGGACCGCGAAGCGCGTTGCGCCCGCTGTTGCCGAATCGCGCCTCTGTCACCGGCGCGAACGCCTTGGGGTCGAAGTAGCTGTTCCCGCGACCGACGCCTCCAAGGATCGTGACGGTCTGGAGAACCTGGTCCGCGGTCTGCGTGTTGCCGGGAGCGTTGAGCGAGGTGCCCGACGACGTGACGGTGAAGGGCGTCCCGCTCGTCGCGCTGAACACTGCGTTGAGCTGCCAGCCGCCCGCGATGAGAGCGCCCAGACCCTCGCTCGCCCATTTCCTGCCGCGGCCGAAGGGCAGCTCGTAGACCCCGTAGATCTGAAGATTATGGGGACGGTCGAAATTCGCCCGGGCGCGATTGCGTTCCCACTCGGGCTCATGGTTCCACAACAGCCCGGAGTCGCTGTTATCCGCGTAGTTGATCGCTTGGGAAAACGTGTATGACAAGCCGAGCATGGAGTTGGCGGACAGGCGGCGCGTGAGCTGGCCCTGAAAGGAGTCGTAGGTCGCATCCTTGAACGGCATCAACATGTTGATCGTGGCGGTGCGGCCGAACCGTGACAGGGCGCGCCCCGCGGCGCCACCGCCTGGACCGGAGGCATTGATGTTGACGTTGGCCGTCTGGCGGATCGCGCGGGTGCCGACGTAGGCGGCCTGCCCGATGACGCCGGCGCCAATCTCGTGCTGGACCGTCAGGTTGAAGGACTGAATGTAGCCGCGATTGAAGACCGCCGGAAATGTCTGGGTCCCGACCGCCTTCGGCAACTCGAGCACACCCTGACCGAGGTCGGGGAGCGTCACCGCCGGAATACCCGTTCGCAGGGAGCCGGCGGCCAGGAACGTGGACGCGCCGGAGAACTGTGAGGAAATCGTCGCCGGGTACGCGTCGCGCAGGTTTCGGAACGAGTTCGGATCGACGCTGATTCCAAAACCGGCGCGCGCCACGGTCTTTTCCGTGACCCGGTAGACAAGGCCCAGGCGTGGAGCGAGCTGCCCCTTGCCGACGTCAACGCCGGCGTTGGTCGGTGTGTCACCCAGCCCGCCCACCAGCACCTTGTCGGTGATCGGGTCGTAGCGCTCCCCGCCCCTGTCCGCCCGGGTCGCGAACGGATAGTACTCGTACCGCATGCCGTAGTTCAGGGTCAACTGCCGGTTGATCTGCCACTGGTCGCGCGCGTAGAACCCCCAGGAAGGCATGCGGACTGACGCAGGATTGACGAACTGAAGATCCTTGCCCATGCTCTGCGGCAGACCAAGCAGGAAGTCGGCGAAGCCGTTGTAAAGCGTCGGGGCCGCGCCGCCGCGCAACGACGTCAACCCACCCGTGAAGTTGAAACCCCCGCGCGGACCGAAAGCCGCCTGCGGCTGAAAGTGGTTGATCGTGTAATAGGTGTACTCGCCGCCAACACGCATCCAGTGCGAACCCTTCAACCAGCTCAGATTGCCGACCGCCACGTACTGGTTGTCGCTGAACGAGAAGGGATTGGACACATTGGGATTCCCGAGGGACGAGAAACCGGAGATCGCGAAACGCGGATATCCCCCCTGCAGACGATCCGGACCATTGGTGCCCGGTATACCCAGGGTTTCGAGCCCGTGGTTCGTGCCGATGTCGATATTCTCGGCGCCCAGCCGCTGTCGCGTGAAGCCGACGTTGGCGTCAATCAGCACGTTGCTCGACACGGTGTAGGTCGCGCCGACGGCGGTGCTCTGGATTCTGCCGGGTGCGCGGCCCGGCTGCCCACCGGCCAGCGCATCTCCACCGGCAGCGCCGAGGGATGGCGGATCGAAAATGTCGCTCGGTGAGATCGAGTAGCGCGCGAAGACCGATCCGCGCGTTCCGGGGTTGTAGTTCACCTTGAAGTCCAGGTTGTCGCGGTCGAACTCGTACGTTCCCGTGGCGAAGTAATTGCGCGGAAAGGTCGCGACGTTAGGGGCCGGAATCAGTTGGAGGATCTTCAGCGCGGCCGGGTCGATGCGGCCAGCGGGAATCCGATTGTCGGGGAACAGCTGCCGCCCCGATCCGTCGGGATTACCCGTCGCGGGATCGTAAATCAGCGCGCCTGTGCCCGAGAAGTCTCCCCCGCGTAGCGCCTCTGTAGGAATAGTTCGGTCGGCAGACGCGGTCTGCCGGCGGGTCGTGCGCTCCCAGTTGCCGAAAAAGAACAGCTTGTTCTTCTTGATCGGCCCCCCGAACGTGCCGCCGTACTGGTTCAGGATGTTCTCGGGAATTTCAGTGCCCACGAAGAAACGGTTCTTTGCACGCAACGCGCTGTTGGTGTGGAACCACTGCCCGCTGCCGCGATACTCGTTCGTCCCCGATTTGATCGACACGCTCACGGCCGCCCCGCCCGCCATGCCTTGTTCGGCGTCGAAACTGTTGGTGACGATGTTCACCGTGTCCACCGCGTCGGCCGCCGGCACGTAGGCCATGATGTGCGGCAGCCAGGGGTAGCTCACCGTCGCGCCATCGAGACGGGTGTTGTTGTTGGACCGTGAGACGCCGTTGAAATTGGTGCCCAGTGAGCGTTGCGGGTTCCCCGCGTCGGAATGCAGCTCCACCGGCGGGCTGGCGCCAGGTATCAGTTTGTACAGTTGCTGGAAGTTGCGCCCGCTGCCGATCGGGAGGTTCGTGACCTGCACCGAGTTCAGCTGCGTGCTGACGTCGGCACGCTCGGTCTGCAGAATCGACCTCGCGGTGACGTTGACGGTCTCGCTCTGAACTCCGACTTCCATCTGCACGTCCGCACGGGCGATCGCGTTGAGGGTCACCGGAAGCCCCGTCTTGACATAAACCTTGAAACCGGCCATGAGGACTTTCAGGTCGTAGACGCCCGCCTGCAGATCACGAAAGGCATACGCGCCACTGCCGTCGGTCGTGACCTCGCGCTGCAGGCCGGTGTCCCGGTTGGTGACCGTCACCGTTGCCCCCGGAAGCACAGCGCGGGATGGGTCGGCGACTTCACCGACCAACGAGCCATAGAGCACCTGCGCCTGAGACGACTGGGCCGCCAGCAAAAAGGCGATGGTTAGGAACAGAATCTGGAGGAACTGACCGGCAAACCGTGAATGGCTGTTCGTCATGATGGTCTCAACTGTTGTCCTGGGTGCGCTACCGGTCCATGCACCGGTGCAGAGAATTGAATGCGTATCCATCAGATGCTCAACGTTTTTTCGCTTCGTCCGCGGGACTGACCGCGTAGGCCCGAGTATAGTCCAGCGGCGCCTGCCGGACGACCGATCGGATGCCACCCATGATGTGCCGGCGGAATTCAGGACGCCCGTAGTCGTCCTTGCGGTGGCCGAGCGAGGTATACCACTGCCGCCCGCCGTCAAACTCCTGGTACCAGACCGACGGGAACACGTCCCCGAACGTCGCCGGCTTCTCCTTCGGGTCCTGGACCGACGAGAGATCGTTGACGGCGAGGACCTGCAGGTTCACGTTCATCCGCACGAGGTAGTAGCACTCGTCTTCTTTTTCCCACCGCTCGGGCAGATGCGCGACCGACGGGTGGGTGCGGTCGAGAATCAACACGCTGAATTTCTGAAAGGGCGCGTGCCGGGAGAACGTCCCGCCCAGCAGCCCTGCGAACCACTTCCACGTCCGCTCCGTCCCGCTCGCGGAATGAAGCGCGACGAAGCCGCCGCCGGCCTGCACGTACCGCATCAGAGCAACCCGCTGCGCGTCGGTGTCGAACACGACGTTGTTCGTATTCGAAAAGACAATGGCGCTGTATTGCTTCAGATTGTCGTCGGTGAAGACTGCCGGGTCGTCAGAGGCGTCGACGGCGAACTTGTGCTCGGCCGCCAATTCCTTGATGGCCTCGATCGACGCAGGGATGTTGTCGTGCACGTAGCCGGTTCCGTTCTTCGTGTACACCAGCAGGCGCACCGTCGCCCAGTTCACGGCCTTGACCTGCGGGCCGGCCGCCTCGAGAC
>JACDDJ010000118.1 GCA_013817065.1 Acidobacteriota bacterium | reverse complement strand
GATAGAAGTAGCCGACGTTGTATTCGGAGTCGCTGAGCCGGTCCTTGGTCTCGCGCAGCCGCGCCTTTGCCTCCGCGATCAGCGGACGGTCCGGATAGCGCTGGACGTAGGTTGTGAACTCGGCAATGGCTGCCCGCGTTTCGGTCTGGTCGCGGGTTGGTCCGCGCATCTGCTCGAAGTGCGCCATCCCGAGTTGATACTGCGCGTAGTGAGCGCGATCGTGAGTCGGGAAGTAGGCGATGAACTGCTGGTACTCGTTGATCGCCAGCACCTGGCCTTCGGCGGTGCCTTCACCGAGGTAGCTGTCGCCGATCCCGAGCTTGGCGTCGGCGCGGAAGTCACTCTGCGGATAGCTGTCAACGAGCTGGCGGAAGTATTCGCGCGCGGCGAACCAGCGCTTGTCCTTCAGAGCCTCGCTGCCATGCTCGTAGAGGAACTTGTCCGGTTCCTCGGCGCCCACGGGCGGTCCTTTCGGGGCCGACGCACAGGCACTCGCGGCTGCCAGCAGCGCCACGAGGCAAAAACAACGCGCCAGCACTATGCGCGTACGGGTGTGGACGAAAGCCATCGATACTCCGCTTCGATTCCCTGTTCGAGTGTGACGCTCGGCGCGAAGCCCAGGTCGGCCTTCGCGAGCGTGGTATCGGCATACGTGTCGCGCATGTCGCCCTTTTGGGCCGCCTCGCGGCGAACCTCCAGTGGACGGCAGGCGACCCGGCCGATGATGTCGACGACCTGGTTCATGGAGACGCGAGACCCGCCGCCGACGTTGTAGGCCCGGCCCGGCACGCCCCGGTCGCCGGCCGCCACGGTCGCGGCAACTGCATCCGCCACGAACGTAAAGTCGCGCGTCTGCTCGCCGTCGCCATACAGCGTGATCGGCTGTCGATCGAGCGATGCGCGGATAAACCGGTTGAAGGCCATGTCCGGCCGCTGGCGCGGACCATACACGGTGAAGTACCGCAGTGCCGTCGTCGGCACCCCATGATTGACGTGATAGAGATGGCAGAGCTGCTCGGCGGCGAGCTTGGTCACGCCATAAGGAGAAACCGGCTGCGGCAGTGCATCCTCACGCATCGGAATCGAGACGTTGTCGCCATACAGCGACGAGCTCGACGCGTAAACGAAGCGATGCAGAGGGCGGTTCACGCACGCCTCGAGCAGCCGCTGCGACGCGTCGATGTTATTGGACGTGTAGATCCGGAAATCCGACCCCCAGCTCTTGCGAACGCCGGCCTGCGCCGCGAGATGGAAGACATGCGTGGCGCCGTCCAGGATGGCGTTCAGATCCGCCTCCTGGATCCGCGCCTCGAGGAACGAGAAGCCCTTGCGCGACCGGTTCACGTCCAGGTTTGCTTCCTTGAGCGGGCGCGGATAGTAGTCGGTGAAGCAGTCCACGCCGAGCACCTCGAAGCCGCGGTCGAGCAGTGCCGCCGACAGGTGGGACCCGATAAAACCAGCGGCGCCGGTGACGACCGCCCTCATTGGAACGCCTGCTTGATCCGCGCGGGCAGCCGGCATGGACGTCCAGATGGATCGACGGCGGCATGGACCGTGTGACCGGCGGCCGCCACCACGCCGTCGGCGCGGCGGACGACCATGTAGTTGAACTGCATTCTTACGGCTGACAGCATCTGACCTTCCGTTCTAACCTCGATCTCATCGTCATACCGCGCCGGGCGCTGGTATGCGCAGTGTGCTTCGATCACCGGCAGGCTCACGCCAGCCGATTCCATTTCGCGATACGTCCAGCCGAGCGAGCGGAGCAGGTCCGCGCGAGCGACTTCGAACCAGACGAGGTAATTGGCGTAGTAGACCACGCCCATTTTGTCAGTTTCGGCATACCGCACCCGCAGTGTCGTCACCGAGGACGGCACCTCAGCGGGCCGCTCCGGCCATGGCGGCGGCCTTCAATTCGCGTGTCGCTGCCGCCGGATCCGCTGCCCCGAACAGTGCCGATCCGGCCACGAACATCGATGCGCCGGCGGCCACCAGTCGGGCGATGTTCGTCTGGTCAACGCCGCCGTCAACGCCGATCGGCGCAGCATTGCCAGCCGCATCCAGCATGGCGCGGATGGCCTGGATCTTAGACTCACTTCGCGGGATGAAGGTCTGACCTCCAAACCCCGGATTCACCGACATGACCAGCACGTGCTCCACGTCACCCGCAACTTCCTCGAGGGCCGACACCGGCGTCGAAGGGTTGATCGCCACGCCCGCCTCGACACCGAGCGACTTGATGAACTGAAGGCTGCGGTGCAGGTGCGGCAGGACTTCGACGTGCACGGCGAGGCGCGCGGCGCCGGCTTTGACGAACGCTTCGGCGTAGCGGTCCGGGTCCTGGATCATCAGGTGGACGTCGAGCGGCACCTTCGCTACCTTCTTGAGCGACGCGACCACCGGAACGCCGATGGTGATGTTGGGGACGAAGTGGCCGTCCATCACGTCGATGTGAATCAGGTCGGCGCCACCAGCTTCCGCGAGCGCAATCGCGTGGCCGAGGGCCGCGAAGTCCGCGGCAAGGATCGATGGCGCGATCTGGATCCGTCTGGTCATCACTAGCGGCTGATCTCGAGCGAGATGGTTTCGCCGGGTGCGATCTGGAAACCGGCCTGCGGATTCTGCCGCAGCACGATCCCACCCGGGACCCCGGGATACGGATGGTCGCCGACCACCGCAACCCGGAAGCCACGGGTGCGCAGCAGGTCGGACGCGCGATCGCCGTTAACGCCGATCAGGTCGGGCATCACGTAGGTCAGACCGCGCTCGCCACGATTCACCAGCAGTGCCACCGCGCCGCCAATGGTCTTGGCTGGGGGCGTCTGCGCGACGACCGCACCCGACGGGTAGTCGGCCGAGCGGATCTCGGAGGCCGTGACGGGGCCGAGACCTTCCTGCTGGAGCCGCAGTTGAGCGGTTCGTTCAGATTCACCGATGAGCGAAGGGACTACAGCGGCGCGGGGCCCGGCACTGATCCAGACCTTGACGGTGCGTTCCTTACGGGTGCGGAGTCCGGCGGCAGGGTCCTGCGCGATCACTTGTCCGGCGGGCACCTTCGGATCGACTCGTCGGCCTTCTTCGACGCGCAGGTTGAGCCCGGCGTCCGCGACGACCGTTCGCGCGTCGTTCACCGAGCGCCCTGAGAGCGCCGGCACCTCGACCTCGCGGGTCTTGAGGGCAAAGCGCATCGCGGCGGCAGCGAAGAGCACGTACGTGAGCAACAGGGCGCCGCCCAGGAGCAGCAATTTGCCTGCGCTCCAGACCCGCGTCTTGAAGGGCATGGATCTCGAAAGTTTAGCGCAAGTCCTTGCTCTTCACCACCATGGCGCCGTAGAACGCTTCGAGTCCGTCACGGAAGGGCAAGGTCCTGAACGCCTCCGCAGCCGGCCGGAACTCAGGATGACGACGGAGGAACGCCTGCACCACGAACTCGTTCTCTTCGGGCTCGGACGAGCACGTCGAGTACACGAGGTGGCCGTCGTCCGCGACCACCGCCGCAGCGTGCTCGAGAAGCGCCAGTTGCCCCTGCGCCAGCCCGCTGAGGTCGCCCTCCTTCCGCCGCCACTTGATGTCGGGATCGCGCCGCAACGTGCCGAGCCCGGAGCATGGGGCGTCGAGCAGAACGCGGTCGAAGCGTCCCGCGAATGGAAGGCCGGCTCCAGTATCCGCCTGGACGACATGGACGTTGGTGGCGCCGGAACGGCGTACTGTTTCGGCGAGCAGATCAATACGCCGGGCACGGACGTCAGCCGCGACGACGGAACCGGTTGGGCCAGCGGCAGCTGCCATGATCAGGGTCTTGCCGCCGGGTGATGCACAGGCATCGAGGATATGCTCACCCGCACGCGCCCCGGCGAAGTGACCGACGAGCTGAGAGGCTTCGTCCTGGATGAAGAAAAGGCCGTCCTCGTGAAGCGTTGTCCCGACCGGATTGCCACGGCGCACGATCAGCGCATCTGGCGCACGAACCGCCGCTTCGGTTTCGATCCCTGCCGCCGCAAGGGCCACCGCAAGCTCATCACGCGTGACCTTGAGACGATTCGCTCTCAGCATCAGGGATGCCGGTTCGTTGTTGAAGCGGGCCCATGACTCGGCTTCGGCGAAACCATGACGGTCCAGCCACCGTGCCACCAGCCACTCGGGGTGCGAGAGCGTGATCGACAGGTAGGCCAGAGCGGCGGCGCGATCCTCCGTCGTCGACGGCCGTTCAGGAAGAGGCAGCTTGCCGCGCTCGCGCGTCACACGCCGCAGCACCGCATTCACGAGACCGGCGGCGCTGCGCTTGCCGGCCTTCCCGGCCATGTCGACCGCATCCTTGACGGCCGCCGATGCGGGGACGCGATCGAGGTGCAGTAGCTGGAAGATGGTCAGCCGAAGGATGTCGACCACCTCGGCGTCCAGCTTGCGCAGCGGACGCCCGGCGAAGTTCGCGATGATGTGATCGAAGGCGCCCTGCAGGCGAAGTGTGCCGGTTGCGATCTCACCGGCGAGCGCTCGGTCGCGTTCGTCCGGCAGCCTCGTGCGCTCTCGCGCCAGTGCCGATGCCAGGTCGGTCTTGCCCGAGCCGACACTCCGCAGCACCGCGTAGGCGGCCGTGCGCGCGGGGGCAATCATGTCAGCGACGTTCCCACCGAAACCGAGTGTCCGGACAGAAAATCACGGACCGGCATCACGCGTTTACCCTCGGGCTGCATCTCGAGGATCTGCAGAACACGCCGGTCGCCAGTCGCCACCGAGAGCGCGCCGTTTGCCACCGAGGTGACGGTGCCGGGCGTCGCGTCACTACTCTCGTCCGTGACCGCGCTGCGGTGGAAGCGGCAGCGCATGCCGTCCAGGCTCACCGTCACGAGCGGCCATGGCTGCAGACCGCGGACCAGATTGTGAATGCGTTCTGCCGGTAACGTCCACGCGATCGTCCCTTCGTGGCGTTCGATCTTTGCCGCGTACGTCGCCTGCGCATGATCCTGCGGTGTCTCGACCGCCTCGCCGCTGGCGATCTGCTCGATGACGCGGAGCGCGAGCGATGCGCCGGCCGCCGCCAGCGCGCGTTCCACCTCGGGGGTCGTTTCGTTCGGTCCAATTGTCCGACGCTCGGTTGCGAACATCGGTCCTGCGTCCAGTTCGGTAACCACGCGCATGATTGTGACGCCGGTTTCATGCTCGCCATCGATGACGGCGCGGTGGATGGGGGCGGCACCGCGATACTTCGGCAGCAGCGAGGCGTGGATGTTGATCATGCCGAAACGCGGGATCGCGAGCACGACGTCCGGAATGATCCGGCCATAGGCGGCGACCACGCCAAGATCGGGCGCGAAGGCTGCCAGCTCTGAGTGAAAGGCGCGATCCTTCACCTTCGAGGGCTGCAGGACCCGAACGTGCGCGGTTTCGGCCGCGATTTTCGTCGGCGTCGGCTGCAGCTTGTGACCTCGCCCTTTCGGCCGATCCGGCTGCGACACGAGCGCGACAACGTCGTGGCGTGAGTCGATCAGCGTCTGCAGGGCAGGGACGGCAAAGCCAGGGGTGCCGAAGTAGACGATCCGCAGAGGGGACGCGGTCACCACTGACCCGTACGTCTCAGCTTCTGCACCTTGCGCAGGATCACGTCGCGCTTGATCCCGCGCAGACGATCGACGAACAGCGAGCCGTCGAGATGGTCCATCTCGTGCTGCAGCGCGCGCGCGAGGAGTCCGGTGCCTTCGACGGTCTTCTCTGATCCGTCCCGATCGAAGCCGTGCACGACGGCGCGCAGCGGACGGACGACGGTGGCTTCGAAGCCGGGGATGCTGAGGCAGCCTTCCTCTTCGAGCTGGATGCCCTCGCAGGTGACGAACTCGGGATTGACCATCTCGATCAGCTCGCCGGCGCGCTTGCCGACCGAAATGTCGATGACGAAGACGCGCAGCGGCACGCCGATCTGGGGGGCGGCCAGGCCGACGCCAGGTGCCGTGTACATTGTTTCCGCCATATCCCGCAGTAGCTTCCGGAGTTCATCGTCGAACTTCTCGACGCGAGCCGCCTTCGTGTGGAGGGCGGTCTCGCCGTAACGCAGGATCGGACGGATCATTGCGCAGTGCGAGCGCCTGCCGCGAACCGCGCCCGGACCGCTTCGGCAGCGGACGCGAGCGCGCGGGTCAGCTCGGTCATGGAATCGCCGCCGAACTTGTCGACGAGTGCGTCGGCCAGGATGAGCGCCACCATCGCTTCGCCAACCACCGCTGCAGCGGGAACGGCGCAGACGTCGCTGCGTTCGATCGCGGCCGATGCCTCCGACATGGTGGTGACGTCCACCGAGCGAAGCGGCTTCATCAGGGTGGAGATCGGCTTCATCCATGCGGACACGCGCAGGTCTTCACCGTTAGTGACGCCACCTTCGAGTCCACCGGCGTTGTTGGTTGGACGGCCGATGCCGGTCGAACGCGTGCCGGTCCCATCAGGCACGAGTTCGTCATGGACACGGGATCCTGGGCGGTAAGCAGCCGCAGGTCCAAGTCCGACGCCGACGGCCTTGATAGCGGGAATGGACATCAGTGCCTGGGCGAGCCGTCCATCGAGCTTGCGGTCCCACTGGATATAGCTGCCGAGCCCCGGCGGGATCCCTGTGGCGATGACCTCGAACGCACCGCCGATGGTGTCGCCCGCCTCTCGCGCCGTATCGATCTCCGCGATCATGCGCGCTTCCATCTGGCCGTCAATGCAGCGCAGCGGCGCATCGTTGGGCAGTGCCGCGGCTCGCTCGAAGGAAACGACGGCGTCCTCGGGCAGGTGATTCGAGCCGACGGCGAACACGTGACTCGTCAGCTGGATGCCGGCGGCAGCGAGCAGCTGGCGTGTGATCGCGCCGGCGGCCACGCGCGCCGCGGTCTCGCGTGCGCTCGCGCGCTCGAGGATGTCGCGGATGTCAGCGCGGTCGTACTTCGCGATCCCGGCCAGATCGGCGTGACCGGGGCGCGGCCGCGTCACGGTGGCGCGGTGCGCACCGCCGGCGTCCTCGGCCGGATCCGCCGCGAGGCTCATGGTGTGCTGCCAGTTGGTCCAGTCACGGTTCTGGATCGTCATGGCGATCGGACCGCCGATGGTCTCGCCACGTCGCACCCCTGAAAGGATCTCGGCGCGGTCGGATTCGATCGCCATCCGTCGGCCGCGTCCGTAGCCGCCCTGGCGGCGCTTCAGTTCGAGATTGATCCCGTCGAAGTCGAGAGCAAGGCCGGCCGGAATCCCTTCGAGGATGACCACGAGGGCGCGGCCGTGCGATTCCCCCGCCGTGAGAAAGCGGATCATCAGGGGCGTTTCTTCCAGCGGTCGTAGCGCATCCGCAGCGTCTTGACCGGGTTGGCGTCCTCCTGCGGCGTGATGTCGCTGTCGCTGACGCTCAAATACATCTGATACTTGCCGTCGTTGTAGGACTCACCAAGCGCGTCCGTTTTCGCGGCCTGCAGGATGTAGGCAACGTGGGCGGTCTTGGCCGAGCATGGCGCGTCCACCTTCGGAAGGCTTTCGCAGGTGCACCGCTTGTCGCCACCCTTCGCGTCGGCGGCTTCCATCGCCGCCATGACGCGGTCGGTGAGTTCCCCCTTGCCCGAGCTGAACGCTTTGACCGCGTCGGTGACCACCGCTTCGCTCGCGAGGATGTTGCCCTGGATCGAATAGTAGATCTGCGTCCCGTCAAGCTGACCCTGCTGATGGAGGGATACCGCCTGGTTGCCCGAGCCGGAGAAGCCAGCCATCCGACCCTCCATGTCGAGGATCGCGAACTGCCGTCCGTTGATCCGCGGATCCTCCTTCAGCATCGCGAGAATCTGTTCGGGCGGGGTGCCCTTCTGGATCTCCGCGTAGATCAGCCGCTGGTTCGCGCGCGTGTTGTCGACGGCCGCCTGCGCCGCGGCGACGCCTTTGCCCGGTACCACGATCGCCTGGACGTCGCGAAGGTCCTTCGCCGGAAAGCGCGCGAACGCCTGCTGCGACACACAAGTCGCTGAGGCGATCACGACGACTCCGGTCGAGCGATCCAGCGCGATCACCGACCAGGTCGCGTATGCGGATTGGGCCGGCAACAGGAACGCTGCGAGAAAAGCGATGGTGAGAAAACGGCGCATTGAGCCCCGATTGTATACGAAGAAACTGCGCCATCCGGAGAGCGGCTCGCGGGTTTCAGGCCTGAAAACTCAGGTGTGTGCGCGGTGGTCTGATTGCACTCACCTGCAAAGAGCGAACGGAACGGAGCGAGAGCGAGTGCAGTGAGCCAGGCGGGGTGCAGGGGTGGCGCTCACCTTGGGAGCGAACGGAACGGAGCGAGAGCGAGTGCAGTGAGCCAGGCGGGGTGCAGGGGACCCCGCCGACTTAAAGAAAGAGCTTGGTGAGATGGAGTGGATCGCCGATCGTTTTGTGAAGACGCCAAATGGCTGGCAGGACGCCGCCACGGGGGACGCCGTACGGTTCTACATCAGTCCACCGGACAAGGCCGCAGATCTCGCCTGGGACGATCAATGCGCGCGTCTCGCGAACCTGCGCCACCCGCTTCTCAATCCGCTCGTCGACTACGGACTCGCCGCCACACACCGCTTCGAGGCGTATGCCGCCGGTGGTGCGCTCGCGCTCCCGGCCACAGTGGCGACGCACGCACTCGAGCACGCGGTCGCCTTCGTGGCCGCAGCCGGCGTCGAGCTGCAGGAGGGGAGGTGTGGGCTGGTGATCAGGGCCACAGGCCACGGCCACGGCCACAGAAGAGAACGCGGCCACAGAAGGCAACACAGAAGAAACACAGACCATAGGGGAAACACAGGCGGCGGGGAAAGACACAGCGGGGGACACGGACGAAGCCCGGACGGCAGCCACGGAGGCCAACACACCGCCGACGCAGCGGCGGGGCGTAGAGATTCAGACAGCGAGACGAGGGCATACACGATGACACTGGCGCGAGCGATGGGGGCGGAGCGGGAGGAGTTGGGCCTTGGGACCTGGCGCGCGGTCGGGCGCACGTTGCAGCTGCGCCGGGCGCTGGCTGTGGTCGAGGATGCGCTTGATGCGATGACGCCGGCGGGGCCGGTGGTAGTGGACGTGTCTGGCGCTCCGGGGGCGGGGTTGCGGACGATGCGTGTGCTGGTGGCGCGGTCGGCGCGGCTGCGGGGCTTCACGCCGGTGTCGCCGGCGGCGGTGGCGCGGAACCCGATGATGCTTCGCGACCTGGTCGATCGGCACGTGTGTGTGCTGGACGATTTCGACGATCCGTCACGGTCACCAGGTGGGGTGGCGCAGTTGATCGCTTTCCTTGCGGCCGCAAGCCCGAGGCGGCACGTAGTGATCCGCTTCTCTCGCCTCGAGCGCGGTCCCAGTGCGTCTGTGATTCTCGAACCGATGTCGGTCCGCGCCCTGATCGGGATGGTGTTCGCGGGCGGAGCCTGCGGACCATCGGAGGACGATCTGTTCACAGCGGCGGCATGCAGTGAGGGACTGCCGGGAGTTTTTCTTGCCAGCCTGAATGGCGCCTATCCCGCGGTATCCAGCTCGTTCGTGGTTCACGAAACCCGGGCGCGCTACGTCGTCGAGGAGATCCCGCCACTGCCGCTGCCGACGATCGGCGGCCGCGTGCTGGGTGGCGCGCTCCGGGC